>CAZSUQ010000225.1:0-7665 GCA_964609935.1 uncultured Thermodesulfobacteriota bacterium
AGAAACTCAGCTATACACTCGATGTGATAGGTTTGTGGAAACATGTCCAGAAGCTGGATTTTGGTGAGTTTGTAGCGGGAGTATGCCAGCAGAGACACATCTCTGGACAAGGTTGTTGGATTGCAGGAAACATAAAGGATTTTCCGTGGCTTCAGGGTCGTGATCTCACCGATGCACTCCTTGGCACCCTTTCGCGGCGGGTCCAGAATCAGTACATCCACCTTCCCCAGATCATTGATTTCTTTCAGTTCGTTGTAAATATTCGTCTCATAGAATTCGCAGTTGTTGAGGTCGTTTAACGCTGCATTCTCCCGAGCGTCCTCAACGGCTAACGGATTGTTTTCAATGCCGATGACCCTCTTGGCCTTCTTTGCCAGGGGGAGGCTCAGGTTGCCTGATCCGCAGAAAAGGTCCAGAATCACAGTCTCTTCTGTGGGCGCTGCCCAGTCATAAATGGTCCGTAACAGGTTCTGGTTCTGTTCGAGATTGACCTGGCTGAAGGTATGAATCCTGTTTACCAGCCGGATGGATATGGGGTCCGGATTCGATAGGGGTGTGAAGGAAAACTGAAAGGTCAAGCCACAATTCCCAAAGTGTTCGATCTTTGTGTCTTCTTCCTGCCGCGTTTCAAAAGAAACGCCATAAACCTTGGGAATCGCGACCTTCAGGGACCTCAAGAATTCCTTTGCCAGTTCGTCATCCATTGGGGACAGCATGGCAAAGGAAAGGGCGGCTTCTTCCTTTTCCGGGTTGGCAAGGATTTCCACTTCCTCGAACTGCACGAAATAGTCAAGCGAGTTCAAGAATTCGCCAAGCTTCTTCACAATGTCATTTAAGAAATCGGACCCGATCTCGCATCGATTGACAGGAATGATCTCCTTGGATTGGGATCGAAAAAAGCCCAGGAGAAGGGTTCGATGTGTCAGGCATTGAAGGCGGACGCGACTCCGATATCCAAGAGAAAGGGGTGAGGGGATCGACGGTTCGAACGAAAAGGACTCAGTCTTCACTTTCCCGATCCGGGTGAGCGTATCCCGGAGGATGCTCTCTTTTGCCTCCAACTGGTATTCATAACGCAGATGCTGCCAGTGACACCCGCCGCACTCACCAAAGTAGTCACAGTATGGAACGATCCTGTGAGGCGAGCGGGACACGAACTGGTCAAGGGTGCCCCTGAGATAATTCCGCTTGTTCTCCATGATCTTGACTTTGATACAATCTCCTGGAGCGGTGAGGGGCACAAAAATAACCTTGTTCTGAATATGTCCGATCCCCTCTCCACGGTAGGCAAGGGATTCGATCTTCGTGGTTTCTTCTGTTCCGGGTTTCACTTCACACCTTTGTTATCTATCAAATAGATGGACGGATTATTCGAACATTTTTCCTAACTTTATCATAGAACGTCTGTTTCGTCATGTCTGGATTTCTTGACCTATTTAACCCGTTTGATTAGTATCTTAAGAAGCTTCTTGATCTCTCCCCATCAAGGAACCTTCTGTACGCTCATACCTTCTTGTTGATTTTTTTGCCGGATCCCTGATCCGGGAACATTTGCTCTGAAAATCGGAAGGAGCCAACCCATGCCGCTGGCCAATGTAAAAGACGCCATCGATGACATCCGTAAAGGCAAGGTGGTCATTCTTGTGGATGACGAGGACAGGGAAAACGAAGGGGACCTCTGCTTTGCCGCTGAGCATGTCACGCCAGAAAAGATCAACTTCATGGCGCTACACGGCAGGGGGCTGGTCTGCCTCAGCCTGCTCGACGATCGGCTCAGACAACTCGACCTGCCCATGATGGTGCAAAACAACACCTCCAGGTTCGAAACGGCCTTCACGGTCTCCGTCGATGCAAAAGAGGGCATCTCCACAGGGATCTCCGCCTATGACCGGGCACATACGATCCGGCTCTGTGTGGACGGAAAAACGGTCCCGGATGACCTGGTCCGCCCCGGGCACATCTTCCCACTGCGCGCCAAGCCGGGCGGCGTCCTCGTCCGAACCGGGCAGACCGAAGGTTCCGTGGACCTGTCCAGGCTGGCAGGGCTGAAGCCGGCAGCCGTGATTTGTGAGATCATGAAGGACGACGGGACCATGGCGCGCATGCCGGATCTCGAGATATTGGCAGCGGAACACAACCTGAAGATCGTTGCCGTTGCGGACATCATTGCGTATCGCCTCAAAAAGGAATCCCTGGTGGATAAGGTGGCCGAAGCCGTCATTCCGGTTCCCTTTGGCGGCGACTTCAAAGCCATGGTTTTTCGCAGCAGGGTGGACAACACCGAACATCTGGCCATGGTCATGGGCGAGTTCGAACCGGAGGACAAGGTCCTCGTGCGCGTACACTCGGAGTGCCTGACCGGCGACGTCTTTCACTCTCTTCGCTGCGACTGCGGCACACAGCTCATGCGCGCTCTGGAAATGATCGGTGAAGAGGGCAAGGGAGCGCTCCTGTACATGCATCAGGAAGGCCGCGGAATCGGCCTGGCCAACAAGATCAAGGCCTACGCTCTGCAGGACACGGGCAAGGACACGGTTGAGGCAAACGAGGCCCTTGGATTCAAAGCGGATCTGCGTGACTACGGGATCGGTGCACAGATCCTCAGCCACCTCGGCATCCGCAAGCTGCGTATCCTTACAAACAACCCGAAAAAGATCATCGGACTGGAGGGGTACGGCTTGGAGATTGTTGAGCGCCTGCCCATCATCGTCAAGGCTAACCGAAAAAACCTCTATTACCTGCAGACAAAGCAGGAAAAAATGGGTCACATTCTGGACATGGATTCCTGAGTTCCGTTGCCTTCCTTGATGGTTCAAAAGGCTTTGCGCCCAGGCATTTCAATTTCTCATCGTGCCTCCTGTTCCCATTCCTGAAAAACAGGTTCACACTCACCATGCAGAGGGTGGAAGATTATGTCGATCAAGATTCAAGTGCTGGATAACATACTGGAGATCAACGAGTCCTACGCAGAAGAGAACAGGCGGATCATGGATCAACAGGGCTGCTTTGCTCTCAATCTGATGAGTTCCCCGGGAGCCGGGAAAACCACGTTGCTGGAAAAGACCCTTGAACGGCTCGATCCGTCCGAGGTCGCCATCATAGAAGGCGACATGCAGACCACCAAGGACGCAGAGCGCCTCGAACGGTTCGGCTCGCAGATCGTGCAGATAAATACCGGGAACGCCTGCCACCTGGACGGCCCCATGATCCGCAATGCTATCAAAGACCTGGATCTCGATCAGGTTCGGCTCCTCATCATAGAAAACGTGGGAAATCTCGTGTGTCCGGCAGAGTTCCGCGTGGGAGAGCATGCCAAAGCTGTTGTCCTCAGTGTCACGGAAGGAGAGGATAAACCTTTAAAGTATCCTCTCATGTTTAGGGAGTCATCTGTTTGTATTTTAAATAAAATTGATCTCTTGCCATATCTCGACTTTTCCCTGGATGAAGCCATCCGGAATGCAAGCCAGATCAATCCGAAACTTGAATTCCTCTCCCTTTCCTGCAAGACCGGACAAGGCTTTGACCAATGGATGGAGTGGCTTCAAACCCGAATCAACAACCCGAAATCGTGACAAGAGACCTTCCATGCACGAAATGTCACTGGCCCAGAACATCTTTGACATCGTCCTGAGAACAGCCAACCAGCACAACGCCAGGAAGGTGAGCAAGATCACGATACGTGCCGGCCAATTAAGGGCCATCATCCCGGAACAGATCCGATTCTGCTTTGGATTCGTGGCCAAGGACTCCATCGTGGAAGGTGCTGAACTGATCGTGAACACCCTGCCTATCAAGGGACGATGCAAGCAGTGTGAGGATGAGTTTTTCGTCAGGGAATATCAGTTCGTATGCCCCTCCTGCAAAAGCGAGGAGGTGGATGTGCTCCAGGGTATGGAATTGCAGGTGGAAAACATTGAAGTAGCGGATGGATGAGATCCGTGCAGGGACTTGCCTATTACATCGAAACGTTCGGTTGCCAGATGAACGAGCAGGACTCCCTCCGCATGGCAGCCCAGCTCGACAAGGCAGGTTGTACGCCTGCACCTTCCGCTTCGGAAGCAGACATCCTCATCGTGAACACATGCAGTATCAGGAAAAAAGCCGAAGAGAAGGCCTACAGCCTTCTCGGCAGGTTCCGCTCCTTGAAGAAGAAAAGTCCTTCCGTACTCTTGGCCGTGGGAGGGTGCGTGGCCCAGCAGGAAGGGGCAGCCCTTCTGGATCGCATGCCACACGTGGACCTCGTCTTCGGGCCGCATCATGTAAATCAGATCGGGAGATTTACGGAAACATGCATGGAGAAAAAGCGTCGAATCCTGGCTGTTTCTCTTGCAGGGAACAAGGTGCAGGACCTGGAGTGTGCGGGGGTGCCGGCCCCGAAGGGATTGAAGGCGTTTGTGACCGTCATGGAGGGTTGCACCAACTTCTGCTCTTACTGCATCGTTCCTTATGTGAGGGGCGCAGAGCGATCAAGACCCGTACAATCCGTGCGCCGGGAGATCGAAAACCTTGTGGAGCAGGGCGTTCGAGAGGTCACGTTGCTTGGGCAGAACGTGAATGCATACAGGGCACCCGATGCTTCTGGATTTGGGTTCCCTGATCTTCTGAAGGAGTTGAACGGGATCGACAGGCTGAAAAGGCTGCGATTTACCACATCCCATCCCAAGGATCTTTCAAAGGATCTCATCCAGTGCTTCGGTGAACTCCAAACGCTCTGCGAACACATACATCTGCCTCTCCAGGCCGGGAGCGATCGTGTCCTGGCCGGGATGAACAGGTCCTATACGGTGGAGGATTATCTCGACAAGATCCAGGCGTTACGCAAAAGGGTGCCTGAGATCGCCATAACCTCTGACATGATCGTGGGATTCCCTGGCGAAGGGGAACGGGATTTCCTGAGCACAATAGAGGTTGTGAAGAGGATTCGGTTCGACGGGTTCTTCTCGTTCAAGTTTTCTCCAAGACCGGGCACACGGGCCGCAGACATGGAGGACACGGTCCCTGCGACGGAAAAGGTGGATCGCCTGAAGGCCCTGCAGGAGCTTCAGAAAGGAATCAGCCTCGACATCAACCGGTCCATGGTGGGGAGGCGCCTTGAGGTTTTCACGGAAGGAGAAAGCCGTAACGGAGGACAGTGGACAGGACGGACAAGAACGAACAAGGTCGTCAATTTCCCCGGGCCCGGAGACCTGCACGGACACTTTCTCGAAGTCACGATCCAGAGAGGGCTTCAGAACTCCCTCTTGGGGCGAATGGACGACCCACCTAAGAGTGGACGACCCACCTAAGAATCATCTTGACAGGGAACAAGGGATCTATGTAATGATGAAAGAAGGATGGTTGTCAGCGTTCGAATCCATGCGAAAATCGGTCCGGGTGACTTCACGTTCCAAGGGCAGGAGAAGGATTCATGTACATTGAAATGAGGGTGGCCGGCATCACACTGGACCCCGCCACGAAAATGCCCATTGTCATTCTGAAGGATTTGCAGGAAGATCAGGCCTTGCCGATCTGGATCGGGATCGCAGAGGCCAGCGCCATTGCCACCCAGTTGGAAAAGATCGACCTCGCGAGACCCATGACCCACGACCTGATTAAAAACATCCTGCATGAACTGGGCGTGGAGGTGAAAAGGATCGAAGTCACCGATCTGAAGGATAACACCTTTTACGCCATGATCCACCTGCAGGTGGAGGGGCAGAACTTTCAAGTGGACTCCCGCCCGAGCGATGCCATTGCCCTTGCTCTCCGGACCGATTCTCCCGTCTTCGTGAGCGAAGAGGTGGTCAACCAGGCCCAGAGTGTAGACTTGAAAAAGGTTGAAGACGAGGAACTGTCCGAAGAGAACAAAGACAAATTGAGCGAACTCCTTGAAAACCTTTCTCCCGACGCCTTCGGAAAATACAAGATGTAGCCCGGCGAGCGCCCCACCTCGGGAGTCTGGAGCCGAAACAAGAAATTCCGCATTCTCCTCTCATTCGAGGAAGCCTTCCCTTCGATGAACGCTCTGCTTTTTGCTTTTCCACCCATCCAGTGAACATTTAATATATTGTTTTACTAAATTCTTTCCCATAGGCCCCAACTAGATTGACGAAAAGGGGAAATATTTTTCGTGTTCCACCCGAAAAAATGGTAAATTTTTTCCTATATACGTCCGATAGGATCACTGAGGCTAATTGAAGCGGCAGAACAGATCAGGAGCGTACGGTTCCTTCCCCTCCCGGAAAGGGAGGCCCAGATCGGAAGGGCACCGCCATTCAACCCGAGGCTTCAAAGCATGCCACGTAAAAAGAAACCTTCCATGATCGACGATGCCTGGTTCCTTCACACCCTGGAACAGGCACTCGGCGACCGGCATCCGGCCTTTCACAGCAGCCAGGATTCCGATCCTCTTCACGATTTGGAAGCGTACGAGAGTATTCTCTACAGCCTTGGCAAGCAAGACCTCATCCAGATCATCGAGATCATTCAGGCCTTTTCCACTACACCGAGTCCACGGCCGGCCCTGTATGCCCTTGTCAAGAAACTCACCGATGTGCTCGGGGTTTCTCATTGCAGCCTGATCCTGTTGAATCTCGAGAAAAAAACCGGATCCGTGGCCATCTCTCATGAAGATCCCGAGTTCGAGGGCGTTGAGATTTCCCTGGAGCATTACCCGGAGATCCTTCGTTCCCTTCGAACGGGTGAGATCACGATCGTAAAGAATCCGTCCAAGGATCCCTTGATGCATACGTTGAAAAAGGACCAGATGCGGAAGATCAAAGACGTGTCCATCATGGTTCTCCCGCTGATCTTTCAGGGGAAGGCTTTCGGGTCGGTCCTGGTGAGAAAGCAACGTTCAAAAGATGGATTTATGCTGCGGGAAGTCCGCATTTGTCAGCTTATGGTGCACCTGGTTCTGCGCTCGCTGCAGAGAATGTCAAGGGATGTGGCGCCCAGGCAGGGTCGGCAGAGCATACGAATGCCCGACATGGGCATATCCGCCTCAACGGTACCCGGCGACGTGGAACTCTCTTTGGCGGAATTTTTCTCGTCGATTCCCGTAGGGATCCTCCTCCTCGATGGAGAGGGAAAGATCCTGCAGGCCAATCAGCGCGCTATGGAAATTACCCAGATCCCGGAAACAGAACTGTTTACAATGAGCTATACGGATATCGTCTCCAGGGAGAGGATCGAAAAGATCCGTCGCATGCGAAAGGATTCGGAATCAGGGAGCCAGGGACTGACCCGATACCATGTCACCTACCGGTGCCCGGACGGCCGGAGAAAGGTCCTGTCCGTGGAAATCCACGCCTTGGATGAAAACGAATCCTATTCCTGGGTCTTTTTCCGCGATGTCTCCACGGAAAAGGAGATGGAGGACTCCTTGCAGAAACAAAAACAGGCCTTGACCGAAACGAATCAGAGCCTGAAAGAGACGCGGACGACCTTGTTGCACCGCTACCAGGAGCTCCAGAGAACGAATGACCGTCTCGAAGAACTGAACAAGATGAAGACACAATTTCTGGCTGTCGCCACGCATGAAATCCGAACGCCGTTAAGTGTGATCATCGGCTACAACCAATTTCTGATCCAGGAAAAGGCCGGGAAAATCCAATCGTCTCAAAAGGAGATCCTCGAAGAATCGGTACAGAGTTGCGAACGGCTGCTGAACATCGTAAACGACAT
>CAZSUQ010000226.1:0-7608 GCA_964609935.1 uncultured Thermodesulfobacteriota bacterium
CTGGGCATCACCGGCTTGAGCAGGGACGTGAGCTGGGGCTTTTACATTGCGCAGTTCACCTTCCTTGTGGGTGTTGCCGCCTCTGCCGTGATGGTGGTCCTCCCGTACTACTGGCACGACTACAAGGCGTTCGGAAAGATTACCATTCTGGGTGAATTCCTGGCCATCCCTGCCGTGCTCATGTGCATCATGTTCATCCTTGTGGACCTGGGACAACCCATGCGTCTGATGAACATCATCCTGCACCCTTCGCCGACCTCCATGATGTTCTGGGACATGGTGAGCTTGAGCGGCTATCTCGTGTTGAATATCGTGATCGGGTGGGTGGTTCTGGATTCGGAGCGAAAGCAGGTGGCCCCGCCCAAGTGGATCAAACCCGTGATCTATCTTTCCATCCCCTGGGCTGTGAGTATCCACACGGTTACGGCCTTCCTGTATGCAGGGCTACCGGCCCGCCACCTCTGGCTCACGGCCATCATGGCGGCTCGATTTCTGGCTTCGGCCTTCTGTGCAGGGCCCTCCCTGCTGATCATCCTCTGTCTGATCGTAAGGCGGTTCACCAAGTTCGATCCGGGCAAGGACGCCATCCAGACCCTGGCAAAGATCGTGGCCTACACCATGTGCCTGAATATCTTCTTCCTTTTGCTGGAAGTCTTTACCGCTTTCTACAGCCAGATTCCGGGGCACATGCATCCTCTGGTATACCTCTACTCCGGCATCACGGAACACGGCCACTTCTACGGAAAGCTCGTCCCATGGATGAGGATCTCTTCGGTTCTGGCCGTGATTGCCATTATTCTTCTGGTCATCCCCGGTGCGCGAAAGAGAGAGGAGGTTCTGGTCTTTGCATGCCTTTCCGTATTCCTCTCCACGTGGATCGACAAGGGCATGGGGCTTGTGGTGGGTGGATTTATCCCGAATCATTTTGAGACAATTACAGAATACGCGCCAACGCTGCCGGAGGTCGGCATCACCCTGGGCGTGTGGGCAATTGGATTCCTGATCCTCACCGTCCTTTACAAGATTGCAGTGTCCATAAAGGAGCAAACGGCACAGGAAGGCTGATCTGCTGAACAAAGAGTCGGAAACGCTCGGTTGTTTTGAGCAAATCAAGGAACAATCATTCATAGAGGAGACAGCGAGATGTACGAAATCACCGTGGATAACAAAAAATGCACAGGCTGCGCCGAATGCGTGGATATCTGCCCTGCGGATGTTCTGGAGATCGTGGACGAGAAGTGCGAGGCCCCGAATATCCAGGAGTGTCTGGGTTGTGAGAGCTGCGTTGAGACGTGTCCTGAAGACGCCATCGAACTGAGCGGTGAAGAATAAGGAAGCCCGGTTGTCGGGGCTGCCTTCGTCCGCGAAACTTGTTTGAACCGGCGTGTTCTCGTGCCTTGGACCTACGCTGGGCGTGGCCTTCCGGCCACGCCCTGCTTTGACTTGACCCTTCCGCTTTGTGTGAGCGCCCCCGGATTCCTCTGTAGAGGGAAAACAGGAAATCCGGATCACGGCCCGTCCTTCTCGGTCTCCTCCAACAAACGCTCCAGGGGATCGTCCTCCCCCTCCAGAAACCGGCGTACCGCCTCGGATGCCAGCAGTTTTTCCAGTGCCTGCTTCCTCGAGGAAGGTGTGGGAAGGGTGCGTTTCAACTGCTCTCTGACAACGGCGATCTTTTCCAGAAGGGGCCCGTATCGTTCCGGTATCGCAGCGTCAAGCTCCAGTCGAAGCCTTCGGGCAACCGCAGGGCAGGCTCCCCCTGTTGAGATGGCCAGCTGAAGCATGCCCCGTTTCAGTATCGATGGGATGAAAAGATTACAAAGGTGTGGCTGGTCCGCCACATTGACGAGACGCTCTGCCCGACTCGCGTCCTCAAAGACCCTTCGGTTTGCTTCAGGATCATCCGTTGCGGAGATCACGAGAAAGTAATCCGCGGCTTCACCGTCCCGATAAGGACGCTCCTCCCATTCCACACGGTTCTTCTCGAGCCATGCCTTGAAGGAAAGGGCCAGCTCCTTGCCCACCACGGTCAGGCGACACCGGCTCTCCCTCAGGGCGCGCGCCTTGCGGAATGCCACATCACCCCCTCCCACAAGGAGAACGCGCTTCCCTTCCAGTTTCAGAAAGACCGGGTAAAGGGATTCAGGCACGGAACCTCCGCTCGCCGATGCTCTGCGTGTTTTGTCTTTCCTTCAGGGACCCGGTCCGGAACCGGCGTGAAGATTTAGTCGGGTTCGGACGTTCCGATGGATGCGGCCAGAAAGGTTTCCCGGAAGCGGACCACCTCCCCGATGACGATGATACCGGGAGGCTGCAAGCCCGCTTCCTCCCTCTTCTGTGCAATGTCCCCCAGGGTACCGGTCAGGATCTGCTGTTCGGGGTAGGTGCCCCATGTGATGATGCATGCAGGTGTCTTTCCCGGCCTCCCGTGAAGAAGGAGTTCCTTGGCGATCTTGTCCAGGTTCGACATGCCCATGAGGATGACCAGCGTGCTGTCATTGGGGGCGATCAGATCGAATCGCAGCCGGCTCCTGTCCTTCAGGAAGGTTTCGTGTCCGGTGATGATGGACACCATGGAGGAGAATTCCCGGTGTGTGATGGGAATGCCCGCATAGGCAGGTACGGCCGTGGCCGAGGTGACACCGGGGACGACCTCCCAGGGGATCCCGTTTTGTATCAGATAGAGGACCTCCTCTGCTCCCCGTCCAAAGACAAAGGGATCCCCGCCCTTGAGCCGAAGGACACGTTTGTCTTTCCTGGCCTCCTCGACGAGGAGGGCATTGATCTTGTCCTGGGGCAGGGTGTGGTGATCACATTTTTTCCCCACATAGAAGCGTTCTGCCTCAGGATTGGATTTCTCGATGATTGAGGGGTGGATCAGGCGGTCGTAGACGATCACCTCCGCCTCTTGGACGAAGCGAAGTCCCTTGACGGTGATCAGTTCAGGGTCGCCCGGTCCGGCTCCTACGAGATAAACCTTGCCTCTTTCCAATGGGATCGCTCCAATGCCAAGAGATCGTAAAAAAGCATAAAAACTATACATTATCAAATAGATAGAGTAGAATCAATCATCATCGCAGCCCATCATCGAAAAGCTCGTCCCTTTAACATAGAGTTCTGAGGTACGCAGGGGATGATGAGCGTCGACTCCGTTCTCTCACCCTTTAAGGCACCCATCCCGTTCCCCTTTCTGTTCTTTTTGACCTTGCTTTTGATGCTCATTTCCTGCAGTGGAGAGAACCGGGAGCAGCAGGCCCGGGAGCAGCGATTCGGTGTGGGGGTGCGCACGCTAAACCTGGTGGACCTGAGCCGGGAAACGCCGGACTGCCCCTGGTATCCGGGTGACGACCGGCGCACCGAGATCTGGTACCCCACATCCTTTGACAACTCGCTGGGGCTCGCTGAGGTCCGTGATGCCTCCTTCGACCGTGACCACGCCCCGTATCCGCTCATCCTGTGGAGTCACGGTTTTGTGAATACCCGGAGAAGCTTCCTCTACCTGATCCCGGAGCTGGTGCATCGCGGGTTCGTGGTGGCGGGAGCCGACTTTCCGTCCACGAGCAGATCCTCCCCGTGCAAGCTATGGGCCGGGGACGGCTCCCAGCAAGCCCTCGACATCCGCTTCCTCATCGATACCTTTATGAGCAAGTCCATGGATCCTCTTGATCCTTATCATGGGTTGATCGATCCCGAACGGATCGGTGCCCTGGGTCATTCCTTTGGAGGGTTCACCGCTCTTCTGGCCGGCTACAGCAGGGATCTAGGGGATTCGAGGATCCGGGCCGTCTTCGCCTCCTCGCCGTTCAGCTGTATCTTTGACGAGGATCTGTTCAGCGCTCGACATCTCCCTGTCATGCTCATCGGCGGGAATCGGGACGGGATCATGCCCTTTCCAAACAACACGGGAAGGGTGTACGAGATGGCCCTTTCTCCAAAATACCTCGTACAGCTGGATGGTGGAACACACTTCGGTTTCCGGGACCTTCCGGAGACCGATGATGTAAACCTTGGGAAGATCCTTTCCCTGCTGGGATTCGACTCCTCGGATCTCGGAGGCATTCGACCGGAGGACTTTGAATGGGGGCTCCTGCGCCATTTCACCGAGGACCTTTTCCAGATGTTTGACGATGTCGGCGGATCCCTGGACACATGCGACTTCACTGTGCCCGGAGAATGGCGGATCCCTCCGGAGAGCGTTGAGCGGCAGCACGAAGTCCTTGTTCGGCATGCTGTTGCCTTTTTCAGGCAAATCCTCAAGGGGATTCCGGACCGAAAAGGGAATCTCGACGGAACCTGGGCCTCCAGTCAGCCCGATGTATGCTTCACCAAAGAGGACTAGACCTGCGTGATCCAGCTTCCCATTCAATGAAACCCTGGAAAAAAGGAGGCAGGGCTACTTCTTCATCCTGCGTTTCGGCGGGAGGGGATAGATCCTTCGAACGAACCTGTGATTTCTAAGGCCGATGGCTTCTCGCTGAATCAGGTAGGTGTGATGTGCCGTCTCGGCCTTCTCCCTTGCCTTTCTGTATTGTGCCATGGCCTCGGTTGGCGTTGGAGGGGGGGCCTCTCCATGAAAGGGGCTTGACGGCAGGACCTGCTTGCTGACGGATTCGTTCCCTGTCCCTTGAGCCATGGAATCATCATCCAGCAGCCCCTCTGCCTGCTGAAGTTGCTGGAGGGCCTTTTCCAGCTTCTCCCCGCATCTTGCCAGGGCACTGGCAGCCTCCTTGATCAATTCGATTTCCTGGGGCAGCAGTTCGCCGACCTTTTTTTCCAGTAGAGACATCCTTTGCCCCGGTTCGGGTTGAATCCCTCCAGAAGAACCATTCTGTGGAATTTCCCCCTTTTGATCAAGATCTTAGAGACAAACAGGAAGCGGCCGGTTTTCCTCCCTTTGTTTGGATAATGCTGTTCTGCATTGAGAAAGATCCGTTTCTCCTCTAGGATAGAGGAACAGGGCATTTTGTTGGAAATGACACCCCAGGAAGGTCATCTCAGACGGATGGGCAGGGACCTTGGTCACGAATCCTCCACCCCCTGAAGATGTAAAGGTGCTTGTCCATGCTTCCCGGAATGGAGAAGCCGGTGCCTTCCAGAAGTTGATTGAACTCTACCAGCCTACTGTAAGAAAACACGTCGTACGCCTGCTCCGGCAGTACAGCTGTTCCCACCTCATACCCGAGCATCTGGACGAGATCGTTCAGCAGATCTGGGCAGAATTGATCGGGCAGCTCCACAAGTTTCCGGAAGATCAGTTCTCAGCCTGGTTTTCCTTCTTTCGGAGGTGGAAAACCCTTGATTATATTAGAAAAGAATTGAAATTCCAGAAGCGGCACCTCCTGAACAAAGACAATCCGGGTCTGGATAATCAGAGTGCTTCCAGCAACCAAGATGACCCGGAGGAGGCCCTCATGAACAGGCAGGTCCGCCTGCATGTTCGCATGTGCCTCGACAAATTTTCCCCACAATATCAATCGTTTATAAATCTTTACTACTTTCAGGGATGGTCTTACGAGCAGATTGCGAAGCATCTCGGAATCCAGGTTGGATCCGTTGGGTCCCTGCACACGAGGGCGATTCGAAAGCTGAGAAAGTACATGAAAAAGAATAAAGAACCATTTTTTTGAATTAATCTTTGTCTTCGTTTCGATATAGATCTTAGAAGCGAGAAGAATATGGTTGCAGAGAAAAGAGTACATGCGAGAATCCGCCCCCCACACCCCGGCAGACGGGAAGGCATCGGCCTCCTGGTTCTGCTCCTGGCCGCGGTGTGCTCGCTCTTTCCCTGCGGCAGGGCATGGTGTGAGGAAGGCGGTCAACATGAGGAAGGGGTCAGGGATCAAAGAGATGCCTGCGGCACTTTCCGGGATGTTGAAAGACAAGGATTGCTTTCCTCAGACCCTGGGCTGGATCGAATCCTTGAATGGGTGGACTGCACCCGGAGGGCAGGGAACCTGGACAAGATGTTTCATCATCTCGAAAGCCAGGAAACGCGTCCCTCGGCCTGGCCGAATCTTTCCCTGGCCATGGCCTATGCAGCACTCCGGCTGGGTGATCCGGACAGGGCGGTCGCCCATGTTCGAAAGGCGTTTCAATCGGATGGATGGAGTCCAAATGCAAAGCATGTGGCCGGGACCGTTCTGATGGAGGCTGGGGAGACGATCCGCGCTTCTGAACTGTTCGAAGAGATCCTTACATCCCCGGACCCTCGGGTGGATGACGCCCTGCTTGCCAAGGCAGCCTACAACCTGGGCCTGGCAAGATTCAGGACCGGCAACATCCCGGGGTCGGAAAGGGCCTTTCAAAAGGCCATTGCGATCACCCTCATCGATCTGCCGGAATCGAGGTTGTACGCGCTTGCCCGGCTCGGCATGGGGCAGGTCCTGCTGGCCAAAGGGAATCCGTCCGGGGCGTTGGAGATGTTCCGGGACAGTGCAAATGGATTCGAGGCGATTGAAGAGGAAGCCTTGTGGGCAGAGGCCGTTCAAGGAGAGGTTACGGCCTTGATTCGAATGGGGGATTTCCGAACCGGTGCCGGGAAAAGCACCAGGATGCTGTCACGCCTGGAGGGTCATGAACCAGAGGAGCGATACCCTTTCTGCGCACATCTGGGGAGGGCGCTCTTCGGGTTGGGTGAGTACGGTCAGGCATCAGGGGTCTTTCAGAAATCGCTCCAAATGGCCGTGGAAACCAAGCATGTAAGCGGGCAGATCCTGAGCCAGATCCACCTGGCGAACATAGACTGGGTTCAGGGGAGGCTCCGGCGTGCATCCGATACCTACAAGGAAGTGATCCGGAAGGCTCAGGCGTTGGAGGACCCTCTGGCTGAAGGGGACGGAAGGGTTGGCCTGGGCCTTGTGGCCCAGGCCACGGGCTACCTGGAGGAAGCCGCAGGAGCCTATCGCGAGGGATGCCGCCTGTACCGGATCTCCGAAGACGGGAGAAGGCTCGGGACCGCTCTCAACAACCTGGGTCTGGTGCGGATGCAGCAGCACAGGAATGATGCGGCCGAAAAGCGATTTGAAGAGGCGATCCTTCTTCACAGCGAAGAGGAAAATCTCATTGGGGAAGCCCTGGCCAGGAGCAACCTGGGGGAGCTTCACCGGAGGATGGGCCACCTGTCCGGGGCGCTTCTCGAACAGGAGAAGGCGTACAGAATCTTTCAGGAAAATGATTCAAAGAGGGGGCAGGCCCTGACGCAGATCCGCCTGGGTCAGGTGCGCCTTGACCGGGGAGATCAGGAGGGCGCCTTTCGTTTCTATCAAAAAGCGAGGCGCCTGGCCCGTGAGAACCACGAGACAGACCTGGAGTGGAGAGCCCTCTATGGAATGGGATTGAGCCGGGAGCGTTCAGGAAGGCAGGTGGAAGCCCTGGAATTCTACCTGAAGGCGGTGAGGGTCCTTGAGGCGAGGTACGAGGAAATGGGGCCGCCCGCGCTGGAACTCCTGTTCGGCATAGGAGCGGAGGGCCTTTACGAATCCGTCATCCGGAACATGATTCAGCAACACAGGGAAGATGAAGCGTTCGGCTACCTTCAACGGAATCGCGAAAGAGAGCGGATCGAGCGTGTGGGTACCCGGATGTCCAGCGGGCCGCCGAGGCTTCAGC
>CAZSUQ010000227.1:0-7592 GCA_964609935.1 uncultured Thermodesulfobacteriota bacterium
ATAACCTTGTTGGTGGCGTGTCAAAATACAAGAAAGGTCCTGTCAGGAGCGTGATCAGGTCTTGGGTCGGGTTCAAGTTGCCTTTGAGGTTGCACAATTTGAAAACACCGAAGTTTTTTATTGACGATTATGCTTATGACACGATGATTCTTGTGGGCGCCACGACCAGTATGCCTTTTAATCCGGGATATGTTGTGACCGATTTAAACATGTCCATTGGGTATGATCTCCACCATCCTGATGCCTATGGTATGCGGTGGTACAACTCCAACAATATGCAGGGATTTCTTGCTGATGGTGTCACCTCACCCATGGAAGCGGAATTTGATGATGGTTTTGACCGGTGGAGGTGTATCGTCGGGCCCAATGGGTGGATGGTGCACACTTCATCATGGGACAAGGACTATTTTGAACAGGCAGACATCACGACTCACTATCGAGATGATCTAGAGAGCTATTCTCCTCCGGAGAATTATCCTGGAGACCTGGGCTCCTACCTTACTCTATCAACCATAAAGAAGCTGAAACCCAGAAAGTATAGATTTCAGATGGACTGGTACTGGCCCTACGATTTCTATGATCCGGATGGCCTGCGTTTGGACATCGTTGATCAAATCGTAAACATGAAAGAAAAACCACTGGTCATCAAGGTGGGTTCGCGTCAGGCACCAAACAATGGCCCTGTTGTAAGCCCGGTTGAGCCTTAGCGTATCCATTCTTTCTGTAACAGGTGCCCCAATGGCAAATGAGGACGGGAATGAGTGAAGACGTCTATTACAAGTTGGGTGAACGCTTGAATCAGGGCCCCATGAAGATGCCGTTGGTGGAGCCATTCCTGAACCTCCTGCGGGAATACTATACGGAAGAGCAGGCAGTCCTGGGCGCGGCGTTTCCCGTAGGAGCACACAAGGCCCGGGATCTGGCAAAACAACTGAACCGGGATGAAAAGGAGCTTGCCGATCTTCTGGAAAGCATGGCCGACGGGGGACTGGTCTTTGCTTTGAAAGACGACGGCGGTGCGTACGAATATACTCTTCTCCAGTTTATCCCGGGCGTGGTGGAGTTTCAGCTGATGAAGGGCACGGATACGCCAAAAGATCGCAAGATCGCCCGGATGTTTGATGAGTTGATGAAAAATATGGGCAAACTGATGAACGCGGCCAAGAAGGATGCCAAGCCGGTGAAGGATAAGACGCCGAAGCCGGTCAAGGATGAGACACTGAAACCGGTCAAGGACAGGAAGCCGAAACCGCCAATTCGAACGGTTACCGTGGAAAAGGAATTACCTGCCGGTTCGGAAATCTACCCCTATGAAAAGCTGACCGAACTCATAGAAAAGGAAAGCTCCTTTGCCGCGGCAAAGTGCTATTGTCGCCACCACGACTTTCTGGTGGACAAACCCTGCAAGGCGGAGGGTGTGCCGGAATACTCCTGCCTGGCCGTTGGCCGGATGGCCGATTACGTGGCGGAACGGAAGTTCGGCAAGAGAATTACCAGGGAAGAATGCCTGAACATCGTTGAAGCCGCGGAAGAAGCGGGACTGGTGCACAACGTGGGGAATGCCCTTGACCAAACGAGTGTCATTTGCAACTGCTGCGGCTGTTGTTGCGGAATATTGAAGATACTGAGGAAGGTTGGGAACATGGCCATGCTGGTCTATTCCAATTTCGAAGTGGCCATTGACAAAGAAAGCTGCTCGGGATGTCAGGATTGCCTGGCGCGCTGCCAGATGCAGGCGATGAGCATGAACGGTGGTGAAGTGGTCACGGTGAACAACGATCGTTGCATAGGCTGTGGCAACTGCGTGACGGCTTGCCCCACCGAATGTCTTTCAATGGTGCGCAGGAAACATGACAAGCCTCCTGTGGTGGGTAAGAAGATCGTCGGATTCGGGGTGTAGCAGGCCGTTGAAAAAGTCCCATCTGCGGCGTTCGGCTTCGTCCCTCGTCGCTCAACGTACGGTAAGTACGCCTCGCTTCTCGGGATTTCGCCTGCCTTGCATCTGGAACTTTTTCAACGGCCTGCTGGGCGGTCTACGACCTGGGGAGGCGGTACCAGATAACTCATTCAGAGGAGAGGCACGATGAAGAACAGACGACTCATGATCGCGGCCTTGATTCTCATCTTTTCTTTTTCCCTGATCTCCGCGGGCCTGGCAAAGAAGAAGAAAGGGCCGAGCAAAATAGACCCCGGAACCGTCAAAGGAGAAATTGACAAGATTGACCCCGACTACCGTAAGTTCGGAGCCCAGGGATGGATCATCGTCAAGTGGGACGTGGAAGACCTCAAGGATATCGACCGCAGGCTCCTGGTTGTAGGGGGAGGGAGCAAGGAAGGGGACGGAATCGACTGCCCCATCACCAGGGCCGGCCGGCCCCTCGCTTTCCAGGACCTGAAGGTAGGACAGGAAGTGGAGGCCGACTTCAAAATGGGCTACGACGCCCTTCACTGTACCGCGGTGAGGGTCCTGAAGGATCCATTGAATCCCGCAGAAGCTGAAACACCCGCCTCAAAGGAATAGAAAGCCACAAATATATACCGACACATAGATGATTCCTGAGGGAGAAATGGAATGGAAGCAGAGCGAAGAGTGATTACAGCTCCTGAACCTTCGTTGGATTTCAAGTTCCGGAAGATAAGCCTGGCCTGGATATTAACCCTTGGGGAAAGTATCCAAATCATGCTGGAACAAGGCGGGCCTGAATTGGCCTCAGCCGGCGTATTCAGGATGTCAGAAGCATGGGCCGGAAAACTCGGCAAGCACATTGTCCGAGAGTACGAGCTTCCGGACACGGTGGAGGGGGCGTTACAATTGCTGGATATCTACAACCAGACGTTTGCCGCAACGAAGATGAATGCATACACCGAGGGTGATGTGGGGTATTTTGAGATCCTGGACTGTACGCACTGGGACCTGTTGTGCAAGCCGTTGGGCATCCGGTGCGATGAAAACTGTGAAAAGCACGAGGGGCCAAGTCTTCTCAAGGCGCTGGGCGATTTCACGATTGAATTCATTCAGTGCAAGCCCCGCGGGGGAGATCGTTGCTCGTACAAGATCACGAAGAAGGGATGAGACACTGAATCGAACCGGGTAAGAACGGATCCATTGGAAAGGGTGCAGGCGTGGAGGAGCTCGAAAGGGAGGAGAAGTCATCCATGGGGAACGATGTGTATATTGCCGGCATCGGCATGACAAGGTTTACCACGCACCAGGACAAGACCCATCACGAATTGTGCGCCCTGGCGCTGGATGATGTGTTCAAGGACGCCGGGCTCGACAGAGAGAGCATCGAATGCGTCTTCTTCTCCAACAGTGCCTGGGGACTCTTTGAAGGGCAGCACGCGATCAGAGGGCAATGCGCATTGAGACCCTATGGCCTTTTGGGGGTCCCGATCATCAATGTGGAGAACGCGTGCGCCTCGGGCTCCACCGGCCTTTACTCCGGCTACATGGCCGTCAGGTCCGGTGAGTTTGATGTGGTGCTCTGTCTGGGCGTGGAGAAACTCGCACACCCGGACAAGGCGTTGGTCTACGCTGCTTTTACGAGCGGATTCGATAATACCGATTTGAACGATACCTTCAGCCTGTACGAAGAGCTGTCCAATCAGTTCCAGATTCCGGTTCCGCAGGATGACGGATTGGGGAAGAGCCAGGCCATGGAAACCTATGGCGTTATGAGCCGCTGGCACATGTCAAAGTTCGGCAGCACCCAGGAGCAGCTGGCCAGGATCGTTGTCAAGAACCGGCACAACGGGTCTCTCAATCCAAAGGCACACTGGCAGGACCCCATAACGTTCGACAAGGTCATGAATGACAGGCTGATCTCCTATCCGATCACGCGGCCCATGTGTGCGCCCATTGGAGACGGCGCTGCGGCCGCCATCATCGTTTCCGAAAGATACCGGCCCAAGTTGACGGGCCCCAAGCCCGTGAAGATAAGGGCCATCGCCCACACATCCGGGTCGGACAAGCGGAACTTTGAAGATCTTCCGGACATTGGCGAAAGGCTGGGAAAGATCGCCTATGAGAAGGCCGGTCTGGGGCCCGAGGATATTGATATTGCAGAGGTGCATGACGCCACTGCCTATGGCGAGCTCCATCAAACAGAAGCGCTTGGCTTTACCGCCGAGGGCACGGGAGGTGAGTTTATTGAGACCGGCAAATCCGCCCTGGATGGAGAAAAGCCGGTGAACACAAGCGGTGGCTTGCTTTCCAGAGGGCATCCTGTGGGCGCCAGCGGGCTGGCACAGATCTACGAACTGGTCACCCAGATGAGAGGGGAGGCCGGCCAACGTCAGGTGCCCAAGGACGTGAGAATCGCCCTGGCGGAAAACGGGGGGGGCATTCTCACCATAGAGGAAGCATCCATGACCATCAGCATCCTGGAGAAAACGTGATGAATACGACCCACAAACATCCGGCGGGCAGGATTGGAGAAGCTTGTGGACAGGCAATTGAGATATGCAAGGATATTCAAGACGCTCTACCCCCTGGTGCATAAACCCAAATGGCTGGGCCTGACCAGATACGCGTCCATTGCCGGTTTGCTCGAAAAGAAGTTTCTGGAGCCTGATGACAAGGGCATATGTCTGCCCCAGGAAGGCGCCATACCGGTTCATGAAGAGCTTGATCGTCCGGTGGAAATAGCCCCTCCAGTTCAGGTGATCGATCATTTCATCCAAAAGTCTTCCCATATCGCGCGTATGAAGTCCTGTATGTGCCGCACGTCAAACGATTGTAAAGCCTTCGATCATTTCGATCATTCCTGTCTATTCCTGGGTGAAGCGGCAAAAGACATTCACCCGGAATTGTGTGAGACCATTACCAAGGAAGAGGCAAAGAAGCATATCCGCCGCTGTCGGGAAGCGGGCCTGATGAGTCTTATCGCCAGGGCCAAATTTGATGCCTTGTGGCTGGGTGTGGGTCCGGGAGATAAACTGCTTACCGTATGCAGCTGCTGCCCCTGCTGTTGTATGTCCATTATACTGCCTAATGTGGGGAAACCCCTTAGAAAGACGTTTGGAAGAGCCTTTGCAAAGATGCCCGGCGTTGACATTTCCGTAAATGAAGAGTGTGTCGGGTGTGGGAAATGCGTGGAAGCATGCATGTTTGCCGGTGTCACGTTGGAAGGAGATACGGCTGTGCTCAATGAAGAGTGCCGGGCATGCGGTCGATGCGCAGAGATCTGCCCCAGCAAGGCGCTTCAGCTATCCCTGGATGACGATTACGTGAATGATGCCATTGATTTGTTATCTCCCATCGTTGATGTCACATAAGATAGCGTTCAGGACCCCTATTCGTCCCACAGAAAGATGAAAGGAGGCTGTATATGCGGCCCCAAGCTACATTCGGTTCTTTGCTGCTGAAAATATCTCTCATGGGGGTTTTTTGGTTGCTCTTGTTTTTTTGGGGCCAAAATTCAATGCTGATGCTGATCGTATTACCTTTGAGTACCGCGGTGATGCTCTATTTCTGGCATGAGCGGCTTGAAGTCATACGCATGGTTGCTCTGGCAATCGTCGCACCGGCATTGGAGATTCTCGCTACAAGCCCACCTTTTGAAGTCTATTCCTATGCATCACAAGAACTGATTACGATCCCCTTTTGGCTTCCATTCGCATGGTCGTATTTCACGTTAGTGACCTTCAGAATGATTGATGATGTCATTTCCATACTGGATCTTGAGAAAGGCGCCTTCTTTTTATTAGAAAACAAACGCCTGCTTCTCTTTATCGAGGTATTGGTGCTTGCCGTGTATGCGGCGCTGGTATTGTTTTCCTGGAGAATTACCGGCGAGATCAATACAGCGTTGCTGCTATTTGAGCTTGCCTTTGTCAACCTGATCCTGTGCCTCGTCTACAATCGCAGGGCAGATATCATCATATTACCCATATGCATCATCTCTGCGATGCTGAGTGAATATGCAGGAATCGCGGGTCATGTTTGGGAATATTCTGCCGCGGACTTATGGGGAATGCCCTTGTGCGTTCCCTTTGCATACCCGTTTATGATGTTCATATTCAACAGGTTTGCTCTTGATATCGATGCGATCATTGAAGAAGGAAAAACGAAAGAGTGACTCATTTGGTTCTCGAGATTCTCCGGGATCGTCATCGTAATGCACCAAGTCGTTTCGTAGTTCTCGACACGAGAAGGAACGAGAGATGAATACAGCTGATAGCACCGGCAAGGACAAGAAGAAGCTCGGCAAGTACTTCCAGGAGTTCTATCTCCGCCATCTGTCCATGACCGCGAATAATTGGGAAATCTACAGACGGGTGTGGACCCTTGTGGATAAATCCGTGGGCCTATTATCCCATCCGGTCATCGGTCCCCGGATCAAGGGATGGCTGCGCCTGGACGGCAACATGACGCAAGGGTATATCGTTCCCATCAACCGGGATCTGGATTACCGGGGCAAGGCTTCCAGTGTTGTGACGCCCATCTCCATGGTGCGCAAGGCCATCGAGGAGTCGAGCTACCGAATGATCATGGACAAATGCATGTGCCGCGACTGTCATACCTGCAAGAATTATCCCGTGGAACTGGGGTGTATCATGCTCGGGGAGGCCTGTCGCAAGATGGTCCATCGAGGCGTGGGGCACTATGCCACCGTGGAGGAGGCCCTGGGCCACCTGGAGCGCGGCGCGGAGCTGGGTCTGGTCGCCGGGTGCGCCTGGGCCGAGATCGAGGCACTCGCGCTGGGCATCTCCCCAGAACAACACAATCGGTATGTCGAGGTCTGCCTTTGCTGCCCCTGCTGTTGCATTGCCCTGCATCAAATGAAAACCGTCATGTCGGTTCCGGCTGTAAAGGATCGGTTCCAATCCGTGGGCTGGCGGGCCTGCGGCACGGATGACTGCATTTCTTGCGGCCTGTGCATCGATGCCTGCCCCATGGAGGCCATCGAATTGAAAGGAAAGGGCATCTCTGTGAGCGATGCGTGCATCGGCTGCGGGTTGTGCGCCTTCAAATGCCCGGAAAAAGCCATCGCCATGGAAGAGATGGGACCTATGAAGGATCACATCCTGGACTACTTTCGGTGGTTCCGACCCCAGGTCAACGGATGACATCCAGTACCAGGCGGGGAGGTGAGAATGGCCCTGAAAAAAGTATCGATGTGCAGGTTCTGCGAAGGTGATTGTGGAATCCTTGTTACCGTGGAGAACGGCCGGCCGGTACGCGCAGAGGGTGACAGGAATCACCCGGCAAGCAGGGGATATACCTGCGGCAAGCAGATGGCCATGGTGGATATCACCAACGACCCGGACCGCATCGTGAATCCCATGAAGCGGGTCGCAGGCAAGCTCGAACCCGTCTCGTGGGACCAGGCCCTCGAGGAGATCGGTGCCAAGGCAAGGGAGCTGCAGAACAGATACGGGCCGGGCGCCCTGGGTCTCTACATGGGCAATCCTGCCGGCTTTAATTACGCCACGGCCCCGTTCATCGCGGCGTTCAGGAGTGCCCTGGGCATCAAGAATGCCTGGAGCGCAGGCTCACAGGACTGTCAAAACAAATTCTTCGCCTCTGAGCTGATGTTAGGCTCTTTCCTTTACCTGCCCTATCCTGATGTGGAGCGCACGGACTGCCT
>CAZSUQ010000228.1:0-7588 GCA_964609935.1 uncultured Thermodesulfobacteriota bacterium
CAGGGTGTTCCATGATCATCAAGCCCGCCATCGAGGCCCCGAGGGCTATCCTGTTCGTTGCCAAGGCCTGCCAGGATGCCGGGATCCCTGCAGGTGTGGTGAATGTTGTCACAGGCAAATCCTCCCAGATCAGCAGGCACCTGATTTTCTCGCCCGTCATCCGCAAGGTCAGCCTCACCGGGTCGGTTCCCGTGGGACAGGAGATCCTCAGGATGTGTGCGGATCAGCTCAAGGCTGTGTCCATGGAGCTGGGCGGCCACTCGCCGGTCCTGGTGTTCGAGGATGCGGACGTGGAAAAGGCGGCAGAGATCTGCGCAAGGGGAAAGTTCCGAAACAACGGACAGGTCTGCATCGCGGCAAGCAGGTTCTATGTGCAGCAGTCCGTGGAAGAGGGCTTTGTCAAAAGGTTCAAGGAGGTCACGGAATCCCTGCGCATGGGCAACGGCCGTGATCCGGAGACCGAGGTGGGTCCGCTTGCCAACGTCAGGCGTCTGGACGCCACCGAAAGCCTGGTGAAGGACGCTGTGGACCAGGGGGCAGAGGTGGTTTGCGGAGGGCATCGGCCCGAGGAATTCGCGCGGGGCTTCTTCTACAGGCCAACGGTGCTGACGAACATGAACACGTCCATGAAGATCATGACCGAGGAGCCCTTCTGCCCGGTGGCACCCATCACAACCTTTACCCATCTGGATGACGGGCTGGAGAAGGCAAACGCAACGGAATTCGGGTTGGCAGGCTACGTATTCACGAACAACACCCGGACAGCTTTTCTGGTTGCCGAGGGCCTGGATGTGGGCATGGTGGGCGTGAACAACCTGGTCATCGCCGCGGCAGAGATCCCTTTCGGGGGCGTCAAGAAATCCGGGTTCGGGCGGGAAGGCGGGGCCGAGGGCATTGAAGCCTACACCGTGACCAAGTACATCAACATCCTGCTGTAAAGCCCAGGGCTCTTCTCCATGAAACCCTGGGGAAGGGATTCGGAGACGACATGAAGAACCCCGGAAAGAAAAGGAAGGCCTCGAAAAGCGCCAGGACAGCTGCCCCCGCCCGGAACCAGGCTCGCAGGAAGCGCAGCGATGCCAGGGGCATCCATCGAAACCTCCCTTCCTACAGCGACAGGGAATTCAGCATGTACATGCGCCGCGCCTTTCTGTCCTCTGCAGGGTATGACGAAGAGGACATGAAGCGACCGTTCGTGGGGATCGCTGACACCTCATCGGATTACAATCCCTGCCACCGTCAGATGGGCGAGATCGTTGAGGCCGTGAAACGGGGCGTCCTGGAGGCCGGGGGTCTCCCCTTTGTTTTCCCCACCCTTTCCCTGAACGAGATCTTCGTGAGCCCCACGACCATGCTCTACCGCAACCTCCTTGCCATGAGCACCGAGGAGATGATCCGGGCCCAGCCCATGGATTCCGTGGTCCTGCTCGGGGGCTGTGACAAGACGGTTCCCGCCCAGTTGATGGCGGCCGCATCCACGGACATCCCCGCCGTGAGCGTGGTGACAGGGCCCATGCGGACCGGGAGCTGGCGCGGCGAGCGGCTGGGCGCCTGCACGGACTGCAGGCGCTACTGGGCCCGGTATCGGGCCGGGGAGTTGAACCATGAGGAGATTGCAGAGATCGAGAAATCGCTTTGCCCCACGGCCGGCACGTGCATGGTCATGGGAACCGCCTCCACCATGGCATGCCTTGTGGAAACGCTCGGCATGATGCTTCCCGGTGGCGCAACGGCACCTGCCGGGACCGGGGACCGATTGCGTAACGCGGTGGAATCCGGGCGGCTCGCTGCAAAGCTCGCCGTGGATCCGGTTCGACCCGGGACCGTCCTCACCCGCAAGGCATTCCTGAATGCGCTCATCGTGCTCGGGGCGGTGAGCGGTTCGACCAATGCCGTCATTCACCTCACGGCCATTGCACGCCGTGCCGGTGTTTCCCTGAGCCTGGACGATTTCCACAGGATTTCTCAACGTGTGCCCTTGCTGGTGGACTGCAAGCCCGCAGGCTCGGGTTACATGGAGGACCTTCACCAGGCAGGGGGTGTGCCGGCCCTGCTCAAGGAACTGGAATCCCTGCTGCATCTTTCCGAGAAGGGGATAACAGGACAGACACTCGGAGAACGCCTGTCCGACACAGCGCTCCCCGGGGACTGGCAGACCACGATTCGCACCATGGCAAAGCCGCTTGGCCCTGCCGGTGCGCTGGCCGCCCTCCACGGCACCCTGGCCCCTGAAGGTGCGGTCATCAAGGTTGCAGCCGCCACCCCGTCCCTGTTGAAACACAGGGGGCCTGCCGTGGTCTTCGACTCACCCGAGGATGTGGCCAGCCGTATCGACGATCCGTCACTGAAGGTGAAGCCGGAGTCGGTTCTGGTCCTTCGAAACGCCGGGCCCGTCGGGGCAGGGATGCCCGAGGCCGGCTACATTCCCATCCCCCGGAAGCTCGCCAGGAAGGGTGTGCGTGACATGGTGCGGGTCACCGATGCCCGCATGAGCGGAACCGCCTTTGGGACCGTTGTCCTGCACTGTTCCCCGGAAGCAGCCGTGGGCGGACCCCTGGCCCTTGTGCGTGACGGGGACCTGATCGAGCTTCACGTTCCGGAACGCAGGATCGACCTCAAGGTGGACAAGAGGGAGATGGCACGCAGAAAGAAAGCATTCGTCCCGCCAGAAACGCCGCCCAGAGGCTGGAAACGATTGTATGCAGAGCACGTGCTCCCCGCCCACCTCGGCGCCGATCTCGATTTCCTTTGCCCGTGACGACCCGGACTCGCATATGGAAGACAGATGCGATCCTAGGCGAGTCGTCGGAGAATGTAATTCGTTGAACTATGTCCTCTTTCATTCCGGCGAAGGAGAAATGCCCGGGTGCAAGGCGGGCGAAGGTCCGGATCGCGGAGGCGTACTCCCTGTACGTCGCAGCGAAACGGACCGATCCCAACGCAGCAGATGGGTGCTTATCCTTCGCCGGAATAGGGGATGCGCTCGCACTTGAAGATCGAGTGAAAAACGCCGGGGATGGGATGCCGCATCGTCATCTCCCACACCTTCTCCCCTGCAGGATTGATCTCCACGATTCTCCCTGAGAGTGAATTGGTGATGATCGTGTTCCCGTTCGGGAGGCGGTTTGCATCGCCCATGGCCCAGTCATAGAGCCTGGGATCGGGCTCGGTCCATGCCCAGGCTTCCTCTGCTGTGCCGACCACCGGATCGATCCGGAGTTCCAGGGCCCTGCTGAAGAGTTCGGGCCTGTAGTTGCCGTTGTCGTACATGAGGAAGTTGCCGCTGTGAATGATTTCCACGTCGTGGGCGTGACTGAACAGGATTTCCGCCGGGGGCTCCTGTCGGCCGAGCGTGCCGTGTTGGCCGCACGACCAGAGGATGTCTCCTGTGGCGTGGTCGATCATCCAGAAGGTGTCCAGGTGCCTGGAGTTCAGCAGCACGGTGTCGTAAAGCCGTCCTTCAAACGCCAGGTTTTCGTAGTACTTGAGCGTGTTGCAATGGCTCCAGGGCCTGGAGCCGTCCACGATCTTTGCCATTTCCTTTTCGTGGTGGTGTTCAACGGGATCCACGTGATCCCTCAGGCGCCACTCCCAGATGATTTCGTGGGTGTCCAGATCCATCTCGATGATCTTGTCTCCGTGAACCTTGTAAACCGGCCACCAGGGTTCATGCTCCACGTCGAACCATTCGGAAACGATCATCATAAGGGTGCCCATGGGGGTCAGGATCAGGGAGTGGTGCCCTGCGATCTTCCTGTGTTCCCAGACAATGGTCCGGTCCGCGTAACGGATGATCTTGGGCGCCCCCTCGGTCATGTAGAGGATGTTTCCATCCTCCAGGATCTCGAAGTCTCCGATCTGATGAGCCGCCGGGTCGCGGTACTCCCAGAGGATGTTCCCCTCCATGTCGCACTGGACGAGGACCCGGGATGCCATGGACTGGAAGAATGTGGTCCCGTTGAAGGCCTGATCCGGATCGTACCGGGAGATCTCGATCGTGTACTCATCGCACCCCCAGCCGAAGAGGAGGGTGCCCATAAGGAGAATCAAAAGACCGTTCGTGTGTCTGGCCGGCCTGTCGTACCGTTGCCGGGGATCGCGTTCTTTGTTCATGGAGGTCTCCTCTCACGCGGGCGTTGGACACGAGCCTATTGTGGGCGGTATCGAAAATCAAGCGATGTCCATGATCGTCATTCAGCGGTCCCGTCATGTCCTCTTCGTGTGACGGGAACGGCGATCTTGCCTGCGCGGATGCAATGGACTATACTCCCTTTCCTTCGCGTGCTGAAGGAGGCACAGAAAAGATGAACGAACCGAATCCCCTCCATTTCATACTGAACCCGAATTCCGTGGCCTTTGTGGGAGCGAACAACGAGCCCACGACCATGGGAACCGTTCAAATGTTGAACACACTCAAGTTTGGATTCAAGGGGAGGATTTATCCGGTTCACCCCAAGGAACAGGTCGTGCTGGGCCAGAAAGCCTACCCGTCTGTTCAGGACATCCCGGAACCTGTTGATCTGGCCGTTATCACGGTTCCTGCACGGGTCGTGCCCACCATCTTCGAGGACTGCGGGCGCAAGGGCATTCGCCATGCCGTGGTCACCTCCGGTGGTTTCGGCGAACTGGGGGAAGAGGGGAGGCGGCTGGAAAGGGAGATCCTGGATCTGGCACGTCGCCACCGGATCCGGTTCATCGGCCCGAACTGTCTTGGCGTGATCAATCCTCATCATCGATTCAACGTCACCATGTTTCCCTACACGCAATCTCCGGGCAACATGGGACTTGCCTCCCAGAGCGGAACCTATGTCACCCAGGTCATCCACTACCTGAACAGGCGCGGAATCGGTTACAGCCGTGCCTTGAGCATCGGCAACAAGGCGGACATCGATTTGGTAGACTGCCTGGAGTACCTGGGCGAAGATGCCCACACACAGGGGGTTGCTCTGTACATCGAGGGGTTGAAAAGGCCCCGGAGATTCCTCGAGATGGCCAGGGCCGTGAGCAGGAAAAAACCCGTGGTTGCCCTGTACGTGGGAGGCACCGAGGCCGGGGCCAGGTCTTCAGCCAGCCACACAGGAGCCGTGTGCGCACCGGCCAAGCTCTACAGCGACATGTTCCGCCAGGCCGGGATCGTGGAGGCCGGCACGGTGGAGCAGCTCTACTTCTGGACCTGGACCCTGGCCAACCAGCCCGTACCCAGGGGGGACCGTGTGGCCATCCTGACGCATTCGGGTGGACCTGCGAGTTCCATTGCCGATGCGTGCGAAAAGAACGGGCTCACCGTGCCCAGGCTGTCTTCGGAAACCCTGGAAGCCATCAAGCCGCTGGTCCCGAAGACGGCGGTGATCGAGAACCCGGTGGACCTCACCTTTTCCACGGACCCGGAGCTGCTTGCGCGGACCCTGCCCCGGATCCTTCTCGAGGACCCGGGCGTGGACGTTTTGATCATTCATGGATTGATGGTGAGTTCCTGGCTTTCCTACCTGAAGGAATCCGCAGAGGACATCCTGGGAGATCTGCCCATTGACGAGATCAGCCGGATGTTCGACAAGCCCATCGAGGAACTGTCGAAACTGCCCGGCCGCTACGGAAAGCCCATCATCTGTTCGACCTTCATGGGCTCCAACATCGAAGCTGCCACGAAGAAATTACACGAGTACAAGATCCCCACGTTTGACGGGCCGGAGAAGGCGGTGACAGCCGTTGCCGCGCTCAACCGTTACAGGAAAATCCTGCAAAGACCCTAGGCCAACGCAGTAGATGGGTGCTTCTCTCTCGCCGGATCAGGCGAGAAGCTCGCGGACTTTGGTGCTCACCCGCTTGCCGTCGGCTCTTCCCTCCACCATGGCCATGACGGCTTTCATGACCTTTCCGAAATTGTCCTTCCCCACCTCCTGGATCGCGTCGTGGATGATCTTCCCGAGTTCTTCGTCCGTCAGGGAAGGCGGCAGGAGCGCTTCCAGGACCTTGATCTTGTTATCCTCTTCCTGGAGTCTTTCCTTGGCTCCGGTTTTCTTCAGGGCCTCGATGGTTTCCTGAATCTCCTTGATCTCCCGCTTCACGAGCTTGAGAACCTCGTCGCCGGAAAGCTCTTCAACATTCTTTTGGCGTCCCTTTTCCGTTTGGATCTTTGTCTTGATCATCTTCAATACGGAAACCGCGTCCCTGTTCTTCTCCTTGATACATTTGGTAAGCAGGTTCTGGATTCCCTTTTCGGTAAGCTCTGTTTCAGCCATTGTCCTTTCCTCCCGATGGACCCTTGAGGATCGTATGCTTCTTTTTGGCAGCGGTTTCCCGGCCGTGACCTGATTGTTCATCCCGCAGGCGGCCAGGTGCACTTTTGAACAGCCTGCCAGAGAAAAACCCTCTTGCAATGGCCCTCTCTTTAGCAAAGTTGGCTTTCTGGGTGCAAGTTCAAGGAAACGGTCACACCTCGATTGGCTGCCGAGCCGTTTTCGGGGATCCAGGTCACAGGATCGTGAACGGTTCTGGCTGTGGGGGCATGGGTTGGGGGAGGAATGCGTTTTCCCTGGCGATCTCTCCGGGGCTACGAAGAGGCTTTTTTGCTCAGGTATTCCTCGAGAAAGGCACGGACCTGAAGGAACTCATCCTTCAGTTGATCCAGGGCCGCAGCAATGTGAGAGAACTCTTCCGAAGCGAGTTCTTCTTCCATCTTGAGGGCTATTTTCCTCAGGCCGTCCGCACCGAAGGTTCCGCTGGAGCCTTTGATGCTGTGAGCCCTTTTTTTCAGGATCTCCAGGTTCTTGTCGTGGAGGGCGGCCTCCATTTCCGTGACTTGCTCTTCACAAGCCTCAAGATAGGTTTCGATCAGTTCTCGCTCAATCGAAATATCTCCATCGGAAACAGCCTGGATCCGCCTGAGATGGACCGGTTTTGACATATCCAAGATCCGTTCGATATTTTCTTTGATTGTAACATTTTCTCTCATCATTTCATTACCTTATCAAATTTATCCAAGGATGAAGGGACAATGGACTGATTTCTTATCGGAGGATTTCTGTTGTGACTTTAATCCGGGTACTGCATGAAGCCTTCCTCCAAAGGGGAGGGTCCCACGAGATTTTCTTCAAGTATCCGTGGCAAATGCGCAGGAGGTTGACTGCGTCCGAAAACACGGATATGATGATCAATAATGCCATAGAAATACTGGACAATCCTGAAATCCTCCGTCTAAATGAATCTGGAGAAACAGGGTATGCGTCTGTCGACAAAAAGCCGATACGGTACAAGGGCGGTCCTGGATATTGCACTGCATTACGACAAGGGTCCTGTAACGCTGAATGATATTTCAGAAAGGCAGGATGTTTCTCGAAAATATCTTGGGCAGATCGTGAACCAGCTTCTTGCTGCAGGAATCCTGGAAAGCATCCGTGGTCCCCGCGGAGGCTATGTCATGGGTCGTTCCCCCAAGAAGACAAAGGTCGGCGAGATCATCCGGGCCCTGGACGGTCCCCTGGCGCCGGTTCGGTGTGTGGATAAATCCAATCTCTGCGACCGGACCTCAACGTGTGCCACGCGGGAGGTTTGGGAAAAGCTGAAGGAAAGCCTGGAATCCGTGGTGGAC
>CAZSUQ010000229.1:0-7564 GCA_964609935.1 uncultured Thermodesulfobacteriota bacterium
CATCAACGTGAACAGGAAGCCAACGGGCATGATCTGCGTAGACGGGGATCTCTACCTCTTCTTTCAGAACCTGAAGACCTCCTGGTCGGACAACCCCTTTGGCGATGCACCGCACGCGTCCATCTCTGTGAGCCGAAACCATGGGCAGCGATGGGAGTACGACAAGTCCGCCCCCATGTTCACGGACCACGTGTTCACCACCGGCTTCTTCCTGGATTACGGGAAATGCCAGGAAAATGCCAAAGATGAATACGTTTATGTCTACGGGCTGGACTACAACTGGCGGTATTCCGATGGCTTCCTGCAGACCAAGCTGTTCCTGGCCCGCGTACACAGGCAACGAATTTTGGAACGAAAGACATGGGAGTTCTTTACAGGCCTGTTCAACGGAAGGCCGGGATGGTCCGCCGACATCAACGACAAGGTCCCGGTTCTCGAGGATGACGAACGCTACCGCTCCAAGAAGAGCGGGGTCGCCCAGGGAAGCGTTGTGTACATCCCCCGGTTGAACCGATACCTCTACAGCACGCGGGCGTACTACGAGTGGATCTTCCATGAGGCAAAGGAGCCGTGGGGTCCCTGGACCCGGATTGCGGTCCAGGAGTGGACGGGCGGGTGGCGCGAGGATTTCCATGCCGGGTACAATGTTGTGATCCCCACCAAGTTCCTGGACGAGGACGGCCTCGGCGGGTGGATCGTGAGCTCCCTTTCGGACAGCTACTTTGACAGCATGTTCTACAACATGGGCATGCGACGGTTCACCATTGAAGCGGACGAAAAAGCACATCGTTGAAAAAGTGAATTTAGGCGACCTGGTCAGACTGGAAAGAAAAGTGTACAGATGAAATCCGGTATGCAGCGTCTGTCTTTTCAAAACATTCGCGTCCCTGTCCGCTTCCTTCCTCCTCTCCGCTCCATCAGGTGCCCTTACCAGTGGATCTCCCTTTGCAGGCTTCAGAAGACCCTGCTCGTCATGACCTTATGCGCGTTGATCTGTTCCCTTGCCTCCTGCACCGGTGAAGGCACCCGGCAGAACACGGCAGGAGACGAAGCGGCCGGTTTTCGGGCGGGTTTTGCCCGTGTGGATATCTCGCCGGATCACCCGGTCAAGATGGGTGGTTACGGAATGTTTTTCTTGAGCGAGGATTTCTGTCGCTGGTCCGACGGCGTGCACGACCCGGTCTACGCAACCGCCGTGGCCGTCGAGCCCCCTTTGGGTGAGCCGGTCATCCTCATCCACCTGGACACGCTCGGGGCCATTGTAACGGACGTGGTGCCGATACAGGAGGGTGTGGCTGCACAGCTGTCCGTTGCGCCGGAGCGTGTGATCGTTGCTGCGAGCCACTCCCATGGATCCCCTGACACGGTGGGGATCTGGGGCGTTGTTCTTCCCCCTGTGACCGGCAGGGACGACGCCTTCATCGAGAGGATGATCCAGGGCGCGGTCCAGGCAGGGACAGAGGCCTTTCAGGCACGTGAGCCTGCCTCACTCCGGGTGGCAACCGGGACCGAGGCCCGGATGCACTTCAACCCGCAGCTGGACATTGACCCGGAGGCTGTCACGGACGACGTGATGACGGTCATGGGCGCCTATGACCTCCAGGGCCGCCTGATCGGGAGCCTGATGAACTGGGGGTGCCATCCCATGGTCATGGGCCCGCAGAACACCAAGATCACTTCCGACTATCCGGGTGCCTACTACCGGATCATGGAGGAGGATCTCGGCGGCATCCACATGTATCTCAACAGTTCTCTGGGTGCCACGGTCCATCCCCAGAACCCTGACCACCCCTTTGAGATCATAGGCGATGAATGGGGGACCTGGGAGGACGTGGAGCGGTTCGGCCGCGTGCTGGCCGAAGACGTGAAGGATCTGCTGGCTGTTGCGGAACCGGTCCCGTGCTGCGATCTGGAGCTAGTGGCGAAGACCGTTTACGGCAAACTGGAAAACCCCTTCTTCAGCCTTGTTTCATGGCTCGACCTCATCCCCAGGGAGATGCCTCCACTGGGTGGGGAGGGCGAGAGCGCGGTGATCGCTTTTTCCATCGGGGACGTGCGCTTCTGCACCGTTCCGGGAGAGCTCTCCCCGAACATCGGCTTGGCTGCTCGCGACATCATGGGCGGGAGCCACGGGTTCCTGATCACCCTCGGCATGGACTGGGTGGGCTACATCATGACAGAGGAGCAGTATCGCAACCTCCTCTACATCTACTTTTCCGTCCTTTCCGTGGGACCCACGGTGGGGGATACCGTGCTGGAGAATTTCCACAACCTGTTCGATGCATGGCCGGGCTGAGGTCAGAGATCTGTCGTCGCCCGGCAGGTGGATGAAAACGTGCATGCGGTCAGGCCGCCCGTTCGGTCTTGGACTGGAAGATCCGCCACGATCCGGTCATAAAGAGGAGATCCCATGGACTACGATTCCGATGCCTTTCGGCGCTTCGAGGCAGGTGGGTGGGAGGATGTTGCTGACGCCTATTCCACCAGCGACGTTGTTCTTTCCCTGACCGGCCAGGTGGCAGGCGTCCTGGCCGAGGCCGCGAATGCCGCTGAGGATCGAGCCATCCTCGATCTGGCGTGCGGCCCCGGACTCGCATCTCAGGCGGCCGTTGAACGGGGCGCCACCGTGATCGGTGTGGACATAGCCGCCTCCATGGCCGGGGTGGCAAGGAGCCGGGTGCCCGGTGCCGGCTTTGTGCAGGCGTCGGCCGAGGGCCTGCCTTTCTGTGACCGCTCCTTTAGGGGCATCATGTGCGGATTCGGGTTGCCACACTTCTCTGATCCCATGGCCGTCTTTGCAGAGGCGCGTCGCATCCTTGTTCCCGGGGGCCGCGTGGCGTTCACCACATGGTGTTCCCCTGACAAGGTGCCCTTCTTCGGGATCGTGTTCTCCGCTGTTGTGGAGCACGGTACGCTTGATGTGCCCATCCCGGAGGGGCCTGACATGTTTCGATTTGCAAACGAAGAGAACGTGACCCAGGCCCTGCAGTCCATGGGGTTCGAGGATATCGGGTTCGAGGAGTTGCCGCTTCAGGTGAAGGTGGGAAGCGCTTCGCAGGCCATGGATCTGGTATCCCGTGCAACGGTTCGGACTCGCTCCTTGTTCGAGGCGCAGACCGACAAAGCAAAGGAAGCCATCCGCGCATTCGTGACCGAGGCCGTAGAATCCATGCGAAAGTATTCCATGATCCTGGTCCCCATGCCGGCGGTACTCATCACAGGGACGTGTCCCTGAGCAGGAGAAAGACAAGGGAGGAACCATGCCATACGCTGAGGTGAACGGGCAGAGACTCTTCTACGAGGACACCGGGGGAGAAGGCCTTCCTGTGGTCTTCAGTCACGGCTTCTTCATGGATCATGAGATGTGGGCTCCCCAGGTAGAGGCATTGCGAGGCGAATACCGCTGCATCACATGGGATGAGCGCGGATGGGGCCAGACCGAGTGTGCGGGCGGGCCGTTCAACTACTGGGACCTGGCCGAGGATTGCTGCGCACTTCTCGATCATCTCGGCATTGGCAAGGCCGTGCTCTGCGGTATGTCACAGGGAGGGTTCCTGTCTTTTCGCGCTGCAATGGCCCATCCCGAACGGGTCCTCGGGCTCGTCCTTGTGAACACGGATCCATGCGCCGAGACCGAGGAAAAGAAGGCGCTCTTTGGAGCCATGTTCCAGCAGGCCCTGTCCAGCGGCCTGGATGACGAGCTCATCCAGGGGGTCACCGGCATTCTGTTCGGGCCTCGATTCGACGCCACCTACTGGCAGGGAAAGATGAAAGCCCGCCCGCCGGTTGTTGTACGCGATGCGATGGAGTGTATGATGGCTCGTGACGATATCAGCGGTCGCCTGGGGGAGATCACCTGCCCGACCCTGGTGGTCCACGGGGAGCTCGATGCCAACTTCCCTGTGGGCGATGTGGAGAACTGGGGCGCCCGGCTCCCGGGCCTGACGCAGTTCGTGCGGGTCCCTGAAGTGGGGCACACGAGCAACCTGGAGGATCCGGCGGCCGTCAACCCGCCGCTCCGGCAGTTTCTAGCAACCCTTGGGGGTTAGCCCGGACATTGCACGAGGCCCTGTCACACGTTGTTCGATTCCTTGGCCTCTTTTGCTTCCTTTTCAATGGACTTGGCGTCCATTGACTCCTTCCCGGGGGATTCTGTTACCAGCTTCAGTTCCTGCTTCGCCTGGCTGACCTTTGCTTCCAGCCGGGCCCCCTTGGCAATGGAGATATATTCCCTGTAGAACAGTTCCCCTTCGCCGCGGGCTTCGGAACCGATCTCGATTTCGTTCGCCTCAAGCTTGCCCTTGAAGTCGCCGTTTACGTGGATCTTGCCGTTTGCCTTGATTTCTCCCCCGCTGAACTTCCCTGAAATCCGTACGTCCTTGCCTGCAGTGATATTTCCTCCCAGCAGCTCTCCTTCGATGTTGATGTTGCCCCCCTCGATGTTTCCCTTGCAGGTCCCTTTGATGGAGATGCGGGATTCTTCATTGGAGCTGATGTTCCCTTCCACATCTCCACTCAGCTCGAGATCGCAGGATACGTTGATGTCCCCTGTTAGTTTGCTCCCTTTCAGGATGGTGTTGATCCTTCCGTCATCCATCTTCCTGTCCTTTGTTTTGCCTGCAGCGCCTTGTTTGCTGTCTGCCTTTGATCCTTTTTCGGAACGCTCCGTTTGAGGCATTTCCGTTTCCGTTGTCCTTTTCTTGAACATGGTTTCCTCCTGCAAGAAACGTTTCTATCCATACTCGGAACAAATGGACTCGGTCTTGAATACGTTACCGGCGTTATCTTGAAAGCTGTGGATAAGTCTTTGGCGTCAGAGGCCTTTTCACTTTACCGGGAAGAAAAAGGAAAGGAAACAGAAATTTCGCAGGCCGTCGATCTGGCGAGAGATGTGCAGGAAGTTGAATCTAGGTCGTTGAACCGTAACGATCCTTCTTATGCCTGCCCCATGGGCAGGACATAGAAGAGGATGCCGAAAAAGTGGCAGACACTGCCCGCCAGCACGAACAGGTGCCAGATTGCATGGTTGAAAGGGATCTGTTTCATGGCGTAGAAGATCACGCCGAACGTGTAGGCGAATCCGCCGATGCCGAGCCAGACGATGCCGCCCACAGGGACCGTTGACAGGAGCGGCTTGAGAGCGATGAGCATGATCCACCCCATGCCCACATACAAGCCTACGGACAGAATCCTGAAGCGGCCCATGAAGAACACCTTGAGAAGGATTCCGCCGATGGCCAGGCCCCAGACGAGGCCGAACAGTGTCCATCCCCATACGCCCCTGAGATTGACAAGCGTGTAAGGCGTGTAGGTCCCCGCGATGAGGAGGAAGATGGCCGAGTGGTCGAGGACCTGAAGGATCCTCTTCGCGCGGGGAAACGGTATGCTGTGGTAGAACGTGGAGGCGAGATAAAGCAGGATCAGTGTGGTTCCATAAATGCTGAAGCTCACCACGCGCCATGCGTCGCCGTTGAGCCCGGCAAAGGTCACGAGGATGGAGAGCGCGGCAACGCTGAGCCCGGCCCCCACTCCATGGGTAATGCTGTTCGCCACCTCCTCGCCGAAGCTGTACCGCTTTCCATGAATGGGGTTCATCCCCTTTTCCCGGTTCATGCGCTGCACGTCCTGATCTTCAAAGGTTGATTGCTCTTTCTTCTGCCTTTCAATACAACGGGATGCATGGAGGCCCGCTCAAGTTGCGATGAGGCCTTGAAGTGCCTGCCAGGGCTAGGAGGCCTTATGCGGATTCTGTCTACTTTGCAGGCCCGGAAGGAATTTCGCAAATCCTGTACTTTTCCGTGCCGGGCACAGGCGGGCGGAAGGGCGATGGGGATCGGAAAGGAAATCGATGAGGTCCTTTGCGAAGCGAGCAGGGGAGTCCAGGTGGGGATAGTGACCGCAGCCCTTGTATGTTGTGAGGGTGATACCGGTGAACTGCTCCCGGAGGGCCTTGCTGTGGCGCAACGGGATGATCGGGTCCCTGGTTCCCCAGAAGAGGGCGGTGGCCGGCATGGAGTCCACCTCGTGTGCCCGCTGGATCGTCTGCATGTACTGGCCAAAGAAGTTGATGACCCCTTCGAGCGATCGCTGGAAACCCCGGTCCGAGCCGGGGATGCTCTGCATGCTCACGAACAGCTCGACCTCCTCGGGTTCCATGTGGCCGAAGGTCCCTGAGAACGTACGAAGCGCAGCGGGCAGGGCCAGGCGGAGCGCCACCGGTGTGATCTTGCGCCCGAGCACGGGAAAGGAGGCAAGCCTCATCCCCGGCGCTACCTGGCGGCCAAGCCCGCCCGGCGAGACGAGCGCCAGCCGATCGATCCGCCGGCGCTGTTCGAGGATCATCCACTGCGCGATCCCGCCTCCGAAGGAATGGCCGCACACGTGGGCCTGGTCCACACCGATCGCCTCCATCCAGGCAGAGAGCACCCGGGCGTGCCAGGACAGCGTATAGGGCGCATCCGGGCGTCCCGACCAGCCGTGGCCGGCAAGGTCGGGCATCAGGACACGGAAGTGTTCCGCGAGCAGGGAGGCAGCCCGGCGCCAGGTGCGGTGAGAGTCCAGAAGCCCGTGCAGGAGCACCAGTGGAGGGCCCGATCCCATCTCTCCCCACGCAATCGTGGTGCCCTCCACCGGTGTTTTATGCGCCTGCCCGATCGTTTGTTGTTTCTGCATGGTTAGACTCTTCACGCCTCTTTGTTCTTCTCCGGTTCCACCGTTTCCTGAACCGTGTCCACGACCTTTCTTGAGGCCTCCCCGACCTTGTCAAGCACCTCATCGGAGATCTCGCTCACCTTGCGGTTGATCGTCCGGATCGTGTCATAGACCGCTTCGGTTGCCGTATCGTGAATGTCCTTGGCCGGCTCCACAAGCGGCTTCACGTCTTTGGGGGCAATGTCTTCCAGGCTTTCCCGGGAGGCCTGCGCTATGGACTGGTGGATCTCTTCCACGGTGTCCACGCCCTTTTCAACGAGATCATGCACCATGTCTTTTATTCTTTTCACGTCAGCCATCATTTCTTTCTCCTTTTTCGCCCATGAATGGGCTTTGGGGTGTGTGATCCTTGCGTGTTTGTTCCACAAGGATCTAGATTTTACCTTTACATCCCTCGCAGATGACGAAGGTGCGCCCGTCCGGGGCGCCCACGCTCATGAATGCCTGGTTGTCCTTCAGGATCTGTTCGCGGCATTTCGAACAGACCAGTTCCCGGTTGGCGGTCATGGGCTGCCAGCCGAGCACGGAGGAAAGGTCCTCCTCGGTCGTTTTGCCGCTCAGGACATCTGCGATTTCGAGACTGCTGTCCACGATGTTCTCCACCATGCGGGTGGAGTCTTCGAGGATGTTGCGCACCAGATTGGAGACCGGCACACGCAGCTTGCGGGCCTGGTCCACAAGGTCCTTGTAGAGAGACTGGGAAACCCTGGCCTGGAGCACCCGGTCCTTGCGTTCAGGTTCCGGGCTTGTTTCCTCTCTTCGTTCCAGTGCGGTGTCTGTCTTCCGGCTGTTCTTCTGGGGTAGCTTTGATTTCATGGTGTCCTCTTTTGTAATACATTAGATTACAAATGAA
>CAZSUQ010000230.1:0-7563 GCA_964609935.1 uncultured Thermodesulfobacteriota bacterium
TCTATCTCCACAGAAGGAGGGACAGGGGACGAAGAGGGGCCAGGGTCGGTTGCGGGTTTCCATTCTTCCCAGACGCAACCCGAGAAAACGAGACCCCCTGCAAGAAGGGAAAGCAAAAGGATTCGGAAACGATTTCCGGCCTTTGTCACGATCTCCACCTTCACGATTGATTATGGGACAGAATCTCTTCTATGTGTATTCGGAAAACCCGGGCCGGGTCCCCTCTGAAAGGACCCGGATGAAAATATCGTCAGTATGCCTCGCTACAATCGTTCTCATGTTAAAGGAGAATCCCTTTTCACCCGAACAACAGAAGAGAGGATTGTCTGCATTGTCATGAAGGCCCGGATAGACTATCATTTTTGCCCATGCATATCGATCATCGAATCAAAGGACTCCGGAAACCGCGTCGGCGGACAAAGAAGCCTCTGGTCCTGTTCTTGACACTGGTGGCAACCGCCCTGACACTGGTTTTCTGCATGAACCGGTCAGGGCCCCCTGAACAGGACCCCGCTCCGGGGCAACTAACCGTAACGTTGGACGTGCCGGACCGTCAAGTACCGGAACCGGAAATCGAAATCCTTTCGGGAATGGTCAAGAAGGGGGATACCATCTCTTCCCTTCTTGAAGACTTCCTCTCCCCCCAGGAGATCCATGCCCTTGTTCAGAAATGCAAGTCCGTCTACCCGCTTCACAGGATCCGGGCAGGACGGCCCTACACGATTCACACAACGGACGAAGTCCTCAACAGCTTTGTGTATGAAATCGACAGGGAGGAAAAGCTGGTTCTTGATTTCACTACAGAGGAGGTTTCCGTCCATCGCAAGCCGATCGTGTATGACGTGAAGGTCGAACAGGTAACAGGCTCCCTGACGAGCAGCCTGTTCGATGCGGTGGAAGCCGCGGAGGAGAAACCCGAGTTGGCCGTGGGGCTGGCCGACATCTTTGCCTGGGATGTGGATTTCCTCCTGGACATCCGAAGCGGTGACAGCTTCAAGGCCGTTGTGGAAAAACGGACCCGCGCCGGCAAGCCGGCAGGGTACGGTCGGATCCTGGCCGCAGAGTTTGTCAACCAGGGGGAGGTCCACCGGGGCTTCCTGTTCGAGGACAGCCAGGGCAACCCCGCCTATTTCAGGCCTGACGGCACGAGCCTTCGCAGGAACTTCCTGAAGGCGCCGCTCCAGTTCACACGGATCTCCTCCGGGTTTTCCAGGAACCGCCTGCACCCCATCAAGAAGGTCCGGATTCCCCACCCTGCAGTGGATTACGTTGCCCCCGTGGGAACCCCAGTCAAGGCCATTGGAGAGGGCGTGATCACGGCTAGGGGATACCAGAAGGGAAACGGGAGGTACATCAAGATCCGGCACCCGAACGGGTACGAGACCTACTATCTCCACCTGTCCCGCTTTGCCCGTGGGCTCAAGAAGAACAAGAGGGTGAAACAGGGGCAGGTCATCGGCTACGTGGGGAGTACCGGGATGGCCACCGGCCCTCACCTCTGTTTTCGCGTGAAGAAGAACGGAAGTTACGTGAACCCGAGGAAGGTCAAGGCAAGGCCCACATCACCGGTCCCGTCAGAGAAGAGGGAGGCCTTTCAGCAGGCCATCGAGCCCCTGAAGGCCCTTCTCGATGAAGCCATGACCGCCACCGCCGGACCGGCCGTGACGCTGGAAGCCTCCTCCGATGTGCTCGCTTCTCCCTGAAGGCGTTCAGAAGAGCGATCTCGCCACGATCAGCTTCTGAATCTGGCTGGTCCCGCCGCCGATGGCATAGAGCTTGGCATCCCGGAACCACCGTTCCACCGGGAACTCCTGTGTGTATCCGTAACCCCCGAGCAGCTGCACCGCGTTCATGGTGACCCGCATGGCAGCGTCCGCCCCGAAGATCTTGGCGATGGAGGCCTCGATGTTGGCATCCTCTCCGGACATGTATTTCTTCAGGGCGTCCCGGGTCAGGGATTTCGTTCCCTGCAGGTCCACGGTCATCTCGGCGAGCATCTGCTGGACCATCTGAAACTCGATGATCGGCTGTCCGAACTGCGAGCGTTCCTTGCAGTACCGGATCGCCTCCTCCAGGGAGGCCTCGCAAAGAGCCCCGCAACAAACCCCCACCAGGGCACGTTCAAAGGGAAAGAAGATCATGGACTCGATGAAACCCCGATTCTCCTTCCCAAGCAGGTTGGAGACCGGTACGCGGCAGTCCTCGAACGCCAGTTCGTTTGTGGGCGAAGCGCGGTTTCCACATTTCTCAAAGGGCTTGGAGGCAGAGTACCCGGGTGTGTCCGTCTCGATGATCAGTGTGCTGATCCCCTTGGGGCCCGGGCCTCCGGTCCGGACGAGACAGACGATGACATCGGCCACCGAGCCGTTGGTGATGAAGATCTTGTTTCCATTGACCACGTACGCATCCCCTTCCCGCACCGCCGTGGTCTTCAACGAGGCCACGTCCGAACCGGCTTCGGGCTCGGTGATGGCCATCCCGCCGATCCACTCGCCCGAGGCCAGCAGGGGGAGATACCGTTTCTTCTGTTCCGGGGTCCCGTACTTGTCGATCCAGTGCAGGCAGAACACGTGCCCTGTGGTGGACGTGTAGGTGCCTGCGCAGACCTTGGCGATCTCTTCGGCCACGATGGCGCACCCCATGATGTCGTGGCCCCCTCCCCCGTATTCCTCCGGGGCCATGAGCGCAAGCAACCCCAACCGGCCGAGTTCCTTGAACACCTCCAGGGGAAAACGTTCCTCACGGTCGATCTCCGCCGCGATGGGAACCAGCTTGTCCGCGAGGAACCGCCTTGCGGTTTCCTGGATCATCCGATGTTCATCCGTCTCTGCATAGTCGATGGGCTTGAACTTCATCTCTTGCTCCCTGCACCGGTCCCGGATCTCACACAGGCTTGAAATACTTGATGTTGAGGATGTTCCCGGTCTTTTCCTCGGAGAAGACGGCCTTCACCCGTATCCACTTCCGGATCTTGTCCAGGTCCACCTCGCCGAGAAGATGGACAAAGGCCGTATCCGCCCCGTCGAGCTTGATGAGCCCGTAGGCAAAAGGTGCCTTGACCGGGTGGATGGCATCCTCGTAGTGGATCACCGTGTAGTTCACCAGCTTGCCCTCATCCTTCAACTCCACCCAGTCGTCCATCTCCTTGAAGCACTTCCCACAGGTGGCACGCGGGGGCATGAAGACCCGGTTGCAGGATGCACATCGAATCCCCAGGATCTTCTTCTCGTTCTCCAGCGCATCGTAAAATCGAGAAACAACAGGCCCTGCATAGTACCTGTACGGGATGTCGAGCTTGCTCTCCACGATAATGTCTTCGTACTTCTCGGTCATGGTGTGATCCCCTGTCCGGTTATTCGGCGATTCGGAAATACTCGATGTCCGCAAAGTTCCCCTGCCTCTCTTCCTTGAACACGGGCTCAACCCTGAGACCGAACCGGAGCTTCTTGATGTCGGTCTCATGGATGAAGTGCTGGATCTTGGTGGCGGCCCCGTCCAGAACGATGAATCCGTACCCGTACGGGACCGGCCTCATCTTTCCGGTGAGCGGGTCGAGGAACGGAAACTCCACCACGGTATAACCCACCAGGGTTCCTCCGGGCCCCACCTCCACCCACTCCTTCAACGCCTCGTAGCACTCCCCGCAAACCGGCCTGGGAGGCACGTAGGCCTTGCCGCACTCGGAGCACTTGGTGGCAAGGATCTTCTTGTTGTCCCGGAGCTCGGCAAAGAAGCGGCTGGCAGCCTTCCCGGCGGAATACCGGAAAGGGAGAACCGCGTGGTACTCGACCTGTCTGGGCTTCTTCTCTTCCATGGGTTTTCCCTCACCTCATCTCGTTTCTTTGGTCATGCTGTTCAAAGTTTATCTTTCAGGATCATAACATCCGACCACCAGTTTCCGCCGTATCCCGTGGCCAGGGCCGTGTGCACGTCATCCAGCTGCCTGTCCCCCCCCTGCCCCCGGATCTGTATGGCCGCCTCCGCAACCCGAAGCATGGCCGTGGCACCGATGGGGTTCGTGCACAGCACGCCTCCGGAAGGGTTCACCGGGAGTTCACCCTCCATGGCAAAGCTGCCCTTTTCGATCAGGTCGCGGATCTTTCCCCTCTCGGTCAGCCAGAGTGCATCCAGGAAAGAGATCTCCGCCCAGGAGACCGGCTCGTACAGCTCCACCACGTCCAGTTCCTTCAGGGGATCGGTGATACCCGCCTTCTTGTACGCCGCAGCGGAAGCATCCCGCAACGTTCTCAGGTCAAGGAACATGGGCACGTCACCGATAAAGGGCGAGTCGTGCCGGGTCTCGGCGGCAGCGACCCAGGCCGGCTTGGAGGTGATCTTTCCGGCCTGTTCCTCTGCGGCAAAGATCAGCGCACAGGCCCCTTCCGATGCAGGGCACATGTCGAGCATGCGGATCGGATAGGCGAGCATCCTGGACTTCATCACGTCCTCGACGCTGATATCCAGCTTCAGGTGGGAGTAGGGATTGCGCATCCCGTTCTGACGGTTCTTTACGGCAACCTGAGCGGCATGCTCCTCCGTGATCTCGAACTCCTTCATGAACTGGATCGCTGCCGAGGCAAAGGTCCCGAAGGCGCCGGCAAAGGAAGCACGCTCCCAGACCGGATCCGTGGCGGAGATCAGCCCGGCCGTGGTGTCCCCCTCGGACTGCTTCTGCCATCCGATGCACAGCACGGTGTCAAATAGCCCGGAGGCCACGTGGTAGTATCCCGCCAGGGACAGGGTCGTTCCGGTGGAACCCCCGGTGGTGATCTTGGCTCCATAGCGCCCGATCGCACCGGACACATCCGAGGCCCACATGTCCGAGAGGTTGATGCCTTCGAAGTGCTCCATGTTGCCGATCAATACGCCGTCGATCCGGTCGATCGTCAGATCCGCATCCTCCAGGCATCGAAGCACGGCCTCGTGGATCATCTCCACCATGTTCATATCTTCGCGCTTGGCCTTGTGGTGGGTCTGCCCCACACCGACAATCGCTACGTTTCTTCCCATTTTCTCCGTCTCCGTTTTTCTTGATCAGACGCTGCGTCGCAACCGGGTTCACTCGTTCGAGAGCACCATGACACAGTGGCTCTGCCCACACGGCCCGGTGGTGCCGTGCGCAACGGCCTTGCCTTCCGTAAGCATACCGGCGCGAGCATCTTTGGCCCTTCAACCTGGTGCTCACCGGCATTGCCGCTGAGCTGCAGAAAAGCCTCCACGATGCGCACGAGCCCGGCCACGGTGAACGGGTTGCCGGCCAGAACACCCCCTGAAGGATTCACCGGCAGGGAACCCGTCAGGGCCGTGGCACCGCTCTCGAGAAACCGCCCTCCCTCGCCCGGCCCACAGAACCCGAGTCCCTCTGTCCAGAGGAGTTCCTGGTAGGAGTAGTATTCCGTCACCTCGGCCACATGGATCTCCTTGGAGGGATTGCTCACGCCCGCCATGCTGTAGGCCTTCTTCGAGGCCTGAGCCAGGGAAACCGGGTCGGCCAGGTCCCTCTCGCCGAGGTAGTAGGCATCCATCATGCTGGCCGCCCCGTGGATCCAGACCGGCTTTTCCTTCAGCTTTCTGGCGGACTTCTCTTCGGCCAGCACCAGGGCGCAGGCACCGTCCGAGATGGGCATGGCATCGAGGGAGCGGATCGGGTCGGCCAGCATGGGACTGGAGAACACGTCCTCAACGGTGAGTTCCCTGGCATCCATGGCATAGGGATTCTTCAGGGCGTTGCCGTGGTTCTTCACGGAAACCTGTGCACACTGCTCCGGTGTGATGCCGTGGGTATCCATGTAGGCACGCGCCAGGAACGCGTGACAGCTGTGGGAGTCGAGCCCGAGGTGCCGCTGGTACATGGGGTCGAACACGGCATTGTAGATCCTGTTCTGAGGCCCCTGGGACATCTTGCAGTGGGCCACCACCAGTGCGTTGTCAAAGGCGCCGGACAGGACCCTCGTGAGCGCGTAGAACACGGCCATGCTCCCGTCCATGGCCACCTTGCTCTCGGGCTTCATGTAGGAGGCGCAGGCATCCGAGACCGCAAAGTTGGAGATGGTTCGACCGTCCCAGAAATCCTGGCTTGCAGAGACGGTCTGCTGGAGTTCCTTGGACGAAATCCCCGCATCCTCGAGCGCGCGGCGCGATACGTCAAAGACGAGATCCGGATAGCCTGTGTCCGGTTTCGCACGTTCGAAGGGCGTCTGGGCCGCACCCACAATGGCCACCTTCCTGATCATCACGTCACCTCCTGGTCGAGTTCCCTGACATCCCTGTGGAAAGGGAAACGAAATCGGATTGGAAATCGGGGGGACACAACGGAACGTTTCCAGGGCACTCCATCCCACATGCTGGAGGATCGCGTTCCCTGCGGTACCGGCCGTGTCCCGCCTGTTTCGGGCACAAAACGCCGCCACCCGCCCCCTGATCTGCTGGTCTGACCTAAAAACCATCTTACTATCTAAACCGCAACGGAAAGTCAAGACTTTTCTCGAGGACGCACCCAGGGTGAAAACGCTTGACAGGACTCGGGCGGCTTTGTTACATTTCGAAAGCGCTTGTGTCTATCTTTTTTATGGAATGATGGTCTGACCAGAAGAGGCGATGTCCAGGCCTCCGCCCTTCTTCCCGATGCAGGGCCGTTCAATTCAACCACGCCCTTTCCCTGAAACACCTTCCAAAACGGTTGTTCGAATGGAAGAAAGGAGACGAATCATGCCCGAGAATGTTGTGTCTCTGGTTCGATACGAGGGGATGGAATCCGTCCGGAACGCCATCGACCTGTGTGAAGGCTTTGATGCGATACAGCCGGGCACCCGGGTGCTCCTGAAGCCCAATCTCGTGGGATGGGACGACCAGGGCCCCTACCCGCCATGGGGCGTGCTGACCACGAGCCTCGTCATGGAAGGCCTCTGTGCGGTCCTGAAAGACAGGGGCGTGGCGGAGATCATGGTCGGCGAGGGTGCCATCAAGTGCAAGTCCATCGGGTCCGGCACCTCGGAGATCTACGAACACCTCGGCTACAAGAAACTCGTGGACCGATACGGTGCAAAGCTCGTTGACTTCAACGAGGGGGAGTTCGACGAGGTGGAACTCGACACGGGCCATCACGTGAAGGTGACCCGTCAGGTACAGGAGTGCGATCACCTGATCGATGTCCCCGTGCTCAAGACGCACGGCGGAACCATCGTCACGCTCGGCATGAAGAACCTGAAAGGGCTGCTTCACGGGAAGTCCAAGCAGTATTGCCACCATCCGGACGACCTGCTCGAACACTTCATCGCCTGCCTGGCCGAGAAGTTCACACCCACGCTGACCCTGATCGACGGGGTCTACGCCAATGAACAGGGGCCGCAACACCTGGGTTTTGCCCACCGGTTCAACCTCCTGATCGCCTCAACGGACATCTATGCTGCAGACCTGCTGGGCGCCTATGTGCTGGGGTATGGGGCAGAGGATGTGAAGTACCTGAAGGAATGGGCGGACAAACACGGCCGAAGCACCCTGCTCAAGGACCTGGACGTGCGAGGCGGCCTGGAACCCGAGGAGGTGCGCAAGCCCCTCCAGTGG
>CAZSUQ010000231.1:0-7546 GCA_964609935.1 uncultured Thermodesulfobacteriota bacterium
GGGGCTGGCCACCTTTGTGGGAGCCCTGCATGATCTCACCTTTGGATTCTCCATTGCGGTGGCCATTGCGATCCACAACATACCGGAGGGGATCTCCATCGCAGGCCCCATCTATGCCGCCACGGGTGACAGGAAAAGGGCTTTTGGAATCTCTTTCCTTTCCGGCATAGCCGAGCCGGTGGGAGCTCTCATCGGGTTTGCCATCCTTCAATCATTCTTCAGCCCGCTCTTTTTCGGCATCCTTCTGGGCAACGTAAGCGGAATCATGGTGTTTCTGGCCCTGGATCAGCTGCTCCCCACGGCGAGGGCGTATGGTCAGGAACATACGGCCATGTACGGAATGCTCGCTGGAATGCTTCTCATGGCCGTGAGCCTCCTCCTCCTTCACTAGCCATGGGGAGGGGAACGGGCTGGCCGTTCAAGTAAATGGCTTCAAGACGGTGCATCTCCTCTGGAAGATGATCCGGGCTCGTTTTTACGGCCAGGAAGGTGGCAGGCATGCCGGGCTCGAGGATGCCCAGGTCCATTTCCAACCCGAGCAGCGTGGCGGCATTGTAGGTCGCACAGCGAATCGCTGCCACCAGGGACAGTCCGGCCTGCATGAGGAGGCCGATTTCCATCCTCAAAGCCCTCCCGTGGTGAACACCTGGACTCCCTGCATCCGTACCTGCCACAAGGACAACGCCCAGGTCCCGGGCCAGGCCGATCTGCGCGAGCTGGTGCTCAAGGTTCCTCCTTGCAATGGACGAGCGCTGGGGAACATCGGACAACAGCTCTGCATAGGCTTGCATCGTGCAGGCCGTTGGGACCCAGGCGATCCGATTCTCTGCCATTCGTTCCAGGTTGTCCCTGCCCATGAAGAACCCATGTTCAATCGAGTCGCACCCGGATTCCAACGCCAGGGCCACAGGACGGCACCCGTTTGCATGGACCATGATGCGCAAATTGGATTTCCTGCATACACGAGCAGCCTCCAGGAGGGAATGCAGTTCAAATTGAGGGGAGGTTTCCTTACCGTACCTGACCAGGCTGTTTAAGCCCGAGTTGACGATCTTGACATGATCCGCAGTGACGGGGCGGTGTTCGTGAAGGGAAATGGAGCGGCTCTGAACGGCCTGGTGGTATTGCTTCTCAAGGGAATGTGCAACGGCTTCGGCCAGGGAACACCCCTTTGGCGGCGGAAAGCCGATAAGTGCACCATAGCGCCCCGGGGCGCGCCAGGCCGTGCCGGGCGATCGAATGATGGGCAGGGCACCTCTATGGAGACGCTCCGACTTGTACCGAAGGGAATAGCCGCCGTGATCTCCACCGTCCCGCACGGCCAGGATGCCGTGTGACAAATGCTCGGACAGATGGTGGCGGATGATCTTCTTGCAAGCATCATAAGGCTGATGCAGCTGTCTTTCCCGCCGTTCAGGATCCTGGGTGCCGGACATGAACAGGTGAACGTGGCTGTCCACGAGCCCGGGAATGATGGTGCAGTTGCGATGATCATCAACATGCAGGTCGTCATGGATGGAGGTGGAGGCTTCTCCGCGGAACGTGCTCATGGAAACGATGCGCCCCTTTTCCACACGTATGCAGACATCCCTTTGAATCGGCCCTCCAGAGCCGTCGATCACCCATCCAGCCCGAACAACCATTCTACCGGACATATCATTCTTAGAGGCTTTTTTCATTTGACGCAAAATTGTTTGATTTTGTATAATAACATGCAAAGCTCAGCGTGCCGGGAGGCCCTGCCGGGCCCTCTTCCCTTGGACGTGTGCGGGCATGCGTTCACGTTGGGGTGGAAATGACCGGAAAGAGTGAAACGACTTCGAGACCAGGGAGGAAATTTCGTGACGCTTGTGGGTATCATCTTGACCGTCATCGGTGGTCTGGCACTCCTTCTTTCCGGTTGGACCATCTCCCTGAACCGTATGGAATCAGGCGCCCGATCCTCAGATGTCACCTTGAATACGAGCTGGCTCGGACTCATCACCCTGGAGAAGCAGGAGATGAGCGGACTGCAGGCGGCAAGGGTGATCAAGAACAACCAGAACGGAGCCAGCGAGGACCGAACCTACCGCGTGGAACTGGACACGAAAAGCGGCATTGTTCCCCTCACGTTCTGGTATTCATCGGAGTTTGGCACAAAACAGGAGACCGTGAATCTCATCAACAAGTTCATCAAGAATCACACCCTAAAGTCCATCCTGATCAAGGAGGGCTCCATCCCCGGCCTCGTGTTCTCCGGCGTTACCTTCTTCAGTGGGACCGCCATCCTCATTTTCCTGATCTAGACCCAAAACAACCAGATGGTTCCCCGGCCATCCCGGCACCCTCCCTGCGAAAACCTCCCTTGCTTTTGTCCTGAAATCCTCTTCATCTAACAGCCTTGCCTCCAATCGACGTCTGCAAACATTAAAAGGCTCAGGCAGGGAATGCAAGCAGGGAAGGGGAGGGAACAGGATTTTTCGTATTTACAAAAATACAACGACCATCGTAGAATAGTAAAGAATCCTGGTTGTTGAACTTATGCTGAACAAGGAGGGCAAGGCATGTTCGAACTCCCGGAAGGCGTGAAGATGATCGAGGACACGCTGCGCAAGTATATGCAGGCCGAGGTCGCACCCCATGTGGAGGCCATGGAGAGCGGGGAGATGGCTACCTTTGACGTGGCCAAAAAGCTTTTTCAGACCATGGGAATCACCCATATGACCGTTGACCAGATCAACAAGGTCATTGAAAAGAAACGCAAGAGAGAAGCGGCAGGGGACGATGAAAAGAGTAGCCTTCGAAGTGAGCTGAAAAGTGCGGGAGGCATCACCGGCGGTGGAGACCCGCTCATGGCCTTTGTCTTTGTGAAGGAGATATGCAGGGTCAGCCCCTCCCTTGCCCTCGTGCTCACCGGACAACTCGCCCTGGCAGCCAACTCCATCGTCTCCAAGGGGACCTCCGACCAGATCGAAACCTACGGCCTGCCCCTGTTCAACTTTGAGAAACAGGGATGCTGGGGGCTCACCGAGCCTGAAGCGGGCTCAGACGCTTTTGCGCTGCGAACCACCGCCGTCCCCGATGGCGACCACTACGTTCTCAACGGCTCCAAGACCTTCATCACAAACGCCCCCCATGCGGACATCTTTGTGATCTGGGCCCATATCGACCGGGGGGAGGGGAGCCGCGCGGACAAGCGATTGATCTACCCCTTTGTCATGGAAAAAGGGATCCCGGGCCTCTCCGTGTCCAAGCCGATGCACAAGATGGGAATGTGCGGTTCTCCCACCGGCGAGATCTTTCTCGATGATGTGCGGGTGCACAGGGATCAGCTTCTCGGGAAACGGGAAAAAACAGGGAGGGAGGAGGTCAAGGAAGGGTTGTCCGGGGAGCGTGAGGGCGCCCCTGCCATGGCCTGGGGAATCATCGAACGATGCCTGGAAGACGCCGTGGAGTACGCATGCACACGCAAACAGTTCGGGAAACACCTCGTCGAATTCCAGCTCATGCAGGAGAAGATCGCAAAGATGTACATGCACCTGGAGAACGTGCGAAACCTTGCCTTTAAACAGGCATGGGCCATGCGTGAAGGGAAGTCCCGGGAAGAGGACTATACGATCGCCAAGTATTATGCCTCCAGCGCGGCCTGCGAGGTGGCCTCGGAAGCCATCCAGATCATGGGAGGCTACGGCTACATGCGGGAGTATCATGTGGAGATGCTCTTTCGTGATGCCATGTTGATCGGGATCGGCGGGGGTACACAGGAGATCCAGCTGCTGAACTGCTGCAAGGCCCTCATCAAGGATCGAAAGGGCTTGCGCCTATCCCTTGCCGGAGGATTCCTGGACTAAGAGCGAGTCGTACTGCGGGTTGTTTCCATCCACGAGGCACGAGCCGAATGCAGCAGGTTGGCGATTCTCTACCGACCTGCCCAGGAGCGGGGGAATCCATGGAACAGGTCATCAACACAATCGGCGAGAAGATACGCAAGCTCAGGCAGGAGGCGGGCCTGACGATTCAGAAACTAGCGGAAATGAGCGGGGTCTCCCCTGCGGGCATCTACAAGATCGAAACCAACGAGATGACGCCATCCATCACCACCCTGATGAAGATCGCCGCTGCCCTGGACAAGAAGGTCAGCTATTTTGTGGAGGAGAGCGAGCGGGTCAAGAACATCGAGTACACAAAGGCCAAGGATCGAAAGAGCGTATACAACAAGGAATCGCGGATCCTGATCGAGAGTTTTGCCGCCCGGCTGGAGGACGGAAGGATGTACATGGGGCTGCTCACCGTGAAACCCGGCGGGGGCACCCTTTCGGAAGTCGTTGCGCACAGCGGAGAAGAACTCTTCTACTGCCTGGTCGGGCGGCTCGAGTTCAGGATAGACGAAAAGACCTACACCCTGAACAAGGGGGACTCGCTTCACTTTAAATCCGAACTGCGTCACTCCTGGCACAATCCGGGCCCCAAGGATGCAAAGATCATCTACACGTTGACCCCTCTGGCACTGACCCCGGAAATCACCATGGTTCGTTGAGATCCCGTGTTGCCGGATGCACAAACCTTCTTTTCTCGAAATGGACCCGCCTGGTTCGACCTTCTCCCGTGACAACGCCTCTGCAGGAGTTCAAAAACGTGGGGAGATTATGTATACTTATCGGGTATGAAAAGAGGTCCTTTTCCAAGAAAAACCATGGCGCACAAAAGGAAGGATGACGAGGATGGGATCTGAAGAGTCCATCTACCTGGATCACATTGCTGCAACCCCGCTTCTGCCGGAGGTTCTCGAAGCCATGATCCTCTACTTGAAGGAAGAGTTCGGCAACCCCTCGAGCATGCACGGGATCGGGGAGAAGGCGGAAGAGGCCCTTGATGAGGCAAGGAAGAACGTTGCCGATCTCATCCATGCCAAGGACACCGACGAGATCTGCTTTACTTCCTGTGGATCCGAATCAAACAACTTCGCCTTGAAGGGCGCGGCCCTGGCACAACAGAACCGCGGGCGCCATGTGCTCGTCTCCCCGGTGGAGCACTTCTCCATCATGCATGCGATCAAGACACTGGAAAAAATGGGATTCCAGGTCACACAGCTTCCCGTGGATCCGCACGGCAGGGTTGATCCTGAGGATGTGGCCCGTTCGATCACCCCTCAGACCATCCTGGTCTCCATCATGCACGGGAACAATGAAGTGGGAACCCTGCAGCCCATTGCTGAGATCGGGCGCATCACCCGCGAAAAGGGTGTGCTCTTTCACACGGACGCCGTGGCCACAGTGGGAGTCATCCCGGTGGATGTGGAGGAGCTACAGGTTGATCTGTTGAGCCTTGCAGGAAATGCCTTTTACGGGCCGAAGGGCGCGGCCGCCCTCTATATCAGGAAAGGGGTGCGGATCCAGCCGTTGCTGGACGGCGGCATCCAGGAAAAGGGGCGAAGGGCCGGAACGGAAAACGTTCCATCCATTGTGGGGATGGGGGTTGCCGCGGCAAAGGCAAGCAAGGTGATGGAAGAACGCATGAAACACACCCAAACCTTGAGGGATCGTCTTGTTGAGGGTATTCTATCCAAGGTTCCTCACGTGCACCTTCTCGGCCATCCGAGTGAACGGTTGCCCAACGTAGCGAGTGTCGCGGTGGAGTACGTTGAGGGGGAGTCCATGCTCTTGTTTCTGGACATGGAAGGCATTCAGATCGCGAGCGGTTCCGCCTGTATATCGCGCTCCCTGAAGGTTTCTCACGTCATGCTTGCCATGGGGATCGATGCGGCCCTGGCTCAGGGGAGCTTGCTGTTCAGCTTAAGCAAGGACAATACCGAGCAGGAGATGGACCGTGTGGTGGAGGCCCTTCCGCCTATCGTAAAGCGGCTGAGAGACATGTCCCCCTTGTACCGGAAGGCCATGCAGAAGAAGTCATAGACATGCATTCAGGAACCACAAGGGTCTGCGTGGAAAACGGCCGTCGTACCGGTTCATCGAAGACAGACGGGAAACAGACCGGGAGGTGAGAGGGAATCATGAAGTACAGTCAAAAAGTCATGGATCATTTCTCCAATCCCCGCAACGTGGGACACATCGAAGACCCGGATGGCCTGGGGGAAGTGGGCAATCCTGCCTGCGGAGACATCATGACGTTTACCATCAAGGTGAAAAAAGGATTGATCGATGATGTGCGCTTTCAAACCTTTGGGTGCGGGGCAGCCATTGCGGTCTCCAGCATGATCAGTGAGATGGCCAAGGGGAAGACCTTGGAGGAAGCGCTCACGATTACCAACAAGGATGTGGCAGAGGCCCTGGACGGGCTGCCTGCGAACAAGCTTCACTGTTCGAATCTGGGTGCGGATGCCCTGCACGCTGCCATCCGGAACTATTACGAGCAGAACCAGGGTGAACCCGGAACCGCCCGGCCCAAAACGTCGGCGAAGCCGTCTACAAAGACGGAGAAGCACTCCTGCGTGTGTCCATACTGCAACATCGAAAACATCGGCGCATCCGAGTTATGCAAAGGCTGCGGGAAAAGCCTGCAGGAGGCATCCTGAAGGACCCGTGTGCCGGCGGTCCCGGCATAGCATTTCTCCAATGAACCCTCTCTCCAGCAGAATGCGATCCGGAGCGGACCTGGACAAGAGCCTCCGAACCTACCATGCACTCCAGGACGCAATCAGCAGAAAGAAATCCTATCCCTTTCCCCTTGTCATCGAAATCGAGCCCAATACGGATTGCAATCAGGGAGGTCGCTTCTGCCCGCGCCATCGCCTTGGGAGATCCAAAGGAAGTCTTGCCACTGTAGATCATGACACGGTCCTGAAGAACCCCCCATTGCCGAATTCCCCTTGCATGCTTTTGTATAGCGGATTAGGGGAGCCGATGTGCAACAGGGACCTGTCCGTTTTTGTGGAATCAGCAATGGAATGGTGATCTTCTCGCATGCTGTAACGATCTTGATGGTGTGACAATTTTTAGCAGTCTCCTTGAAAAAAGGTTAGAGCAGATACAGCATCAGGAAACGACAAAGCGTGGTGAACCCACTCCTTCCCTATGTGTTCCGTGAGATATTAGTTTTCGCTGAAATAATAACAACTTTTCCCGCCAGGACGAGCATCGCTACCCCTTTGATTGGAAGTTCAGAATCGTACTCTGTGAAAAATGATTGACAAATATTGTCGCTTACCCTTGGTACCCTGATAAGGGGCAGGGGATGTGAAAGGTCAGCAATCAGAAGGCTTGAAAGGGGTGATGGATCCCTGTTGTGCGTACAGGAAGGAAATATGCCCGGTGCCGAAAACACCCCTGGGAGTTACGATATGGTAACTATGATGCATGGGGAAATCCAAGGTGAAGCGACCTCCTTGCCTATTCCTCTTCCCCACCGGGTCAGGTGACCCTGTCTCCGATTCCATCAAAAGCTCCCCACAAGTGTAGGCGCGGGAATCCGGCAAGCCTGGAAAAGCATAGAAGTTCAGACAGTTAGTCATGTGCTTCCGCTCCTGGGCGCAACCCTGTGTCCGAGGCTTGTCCCTTGTACGGGGATGCCCTGTTGATGTGCTCCTAAAAGAACATAATTTCATGGCATT
>CAZSUQ010000232.1:0-7542 GCA_964609935.1 uncultured Thermodesulfobacteriota bacterium
AGACCGGCCGGGAGGAGGGGGTGCCGGAGGACGTCATCTCCCGGATCACGCACTGCATCGCTGCCCATCGCTTTCGAAACAACCATGAAGGACCACAGACCCTGGAAGCGAGGATCCTGTTCGATGCGGACAAACTGGACGCCATGGGAGCGGTGGGAATCGGGAGGTCCTTTCTCTTTGCAGGAGAGGTGGGGGCACGGCTGCACAACCCGGAAGCGGATATCCTCAACACACGGGCCTACTCCTCTGAAGACACGGCCTTTCGGGAGTTCTCGGTCAAGCTGAGCAAGATCCGGGACCGAATGCTCACCGCAACCGGGAGAAGGATGGCCGAGAACCGCTACAGGTTCATGAAGGAGTTCTTCGAGCGCCTCACACGCGAGGTCAAGGGGCAGGAGTAGTTCAGGCATTCTTCTGAAAAGGCCTCTTCCCTTGACGTCCAACCCCGCGGCATGTATCCTAACACACCTGTTTCAAAAGGCTTTTTTCTTTGATGAGGATCGTGTTCCGGACTATTTTCACGTCACAAGCACCCACTGAACGGAAGAGGAATCAGGCCATGCGTAGCGTTGTCATAGCAGGAACCGCGAGAACCGCCATCGGTGATTTCAATGGGACACTCTCCACAATGCCGGCCACCCGTCTGGGGGCCCTGGCGATCGAGGAGGCGATCTCCCGCACCGGGATCTCCAAGGAGCAGGTGGACGAGATCATCATGGGGAACGTGCTCCCCCATGGGCTGGGACAGAACCCGGCCCGGCAGGCGGCCATCCAGGCAAGCATGCCGTGGGACGTGGGGTGCATTACGGTGAACAAGGTTTGCGGTTCAGGGCTCAAGGCCGTGATGCTCGCCGCACAGGCGATCCAGACCGGGGATGCGGACATCGTGGTGGCGGGCGGTATGGAAAACATGAACCTCTGCCCGTACATGCTGGACAAGGCGCGTTCCGGGTATCGCATGGGCCATGGAAAGCTCGTGGACGGGATGATCCGTGACGGGCTGTGGGACATCAACAACGACTTTCACATGGGCGTAAGCGCTGAACTCGTGGCGGACAAGTACGACATCACCCGGGAAGACATGGATCGATTCACCCTGGGTTCCTATGAAAAGGTGCTGAAGTCCATCGAGGAGGGGTGGTTCCAGGAGGAGATCGTTCCGGTGGAGATTCCCCGGCGAAAGGGGGATCCTGTTCGCTTCGATCGGGACGAGGTGCCCAGGGAGACATCCCTTGAAGCCCTGGGCAAGCTCCGGCCGGCCTTCAGGAAGGATGGAAGGGTGACTGCGGGCAACGCCTCCAAGATCAGCGACGGTGCGGCTGCGGTGGTGTGCCTCGCTGAAGAGGTTGCAGAGAAGCTCGGTGTGAAGCCCGTGGCCCGCGTGGGGGCACAGGCAACGAGCGGGCTGGACCCCAAGTACGTACTGGTCGCGCCCATACTCGGCATTCCAAAGGTGCTGAAGAAGGCGGGCCTCGGGATCGATGACATCGACCTGTTCGAGATCAACGAGGCCTTTGCCTCGTCCAGCGCGGCCATCCAGAAGGAGCTGAGGATCAAGGAAGAAAGGGTGAACGTCCTCGGCGGGTCCGTTGCCCTGGGCCACCCCATCGGTGCAAGCGGTGCACGCATTCTGGTAACGCTCCTGTCCGCGATGAAACGCAGGGAGGCGAACCGCGGACTGGCCAGCCTCTGCCTGGGCGGCGGTGAATCCGTGAATCTGATTATAGAGCGTATTGGTTAAAGCATTGAAGCGTGCCGGCTACGTTTCGGCATGCCTCTTTTGAATTAGATTTTCAGAGAACAATCAATTTTTGAATCCGGCGAACGAGAAGTGCCCATATACAAGGCGGGCGAAGGGCCGGATCGCGAAGGCGTACTTCCAGTACGTCGTAGCGAAGCGGACCGAGCCCAACGCAGTAGATGGGTGCTTATCGTTCGCCGGATCAGGGGGGGGAAGATCATGGAAGATGTTGTCATTGTTAGTGCGGCTCGCACCGCCATCGGAACCTTTGGTGGATCCCTGAAAGGGATCGATGTGGTTGAACTGGGAGCCCGGGTGATTCACGAAGCAATGGAGAAAGCCGGATTCTGTCCCCATGTCCCTGAGCAGCTGAGCGCCTTCGGACCGGATCCACTGAAAGGGGAAGGCCCCTGCGAGCCCGAAAAGAAAGCGGCTCCCTGGCAGGAGGGGCTCGGGCCCGTCTACGTGGATGAAGTCCTCATGGGCAATGTGATCCCTGCCGGACAGGGGCAAAACACCGGGCGCCAGGCCTCCATCCGGGGCGGGCTGCCCGTGGAGACCAACGCCACCACGGTGAACAAGGTTTGTGCTTCAGGCATGAAGGCGGTGGCCTTTGCGGACCAGGCCATTCGCTCCGGCCAGGCCCAGGTGATTGTGGCAGGGGGGATGGAGAACATGAGCAGGATCCCCTATGCCTTCCCTGCCGGTCGCTGGGGTGCGCGAATGTTCAACAAGGACATGGTGGACCTGATGGTCTTTGACGGGCTCTGGGAGATCTTCTACGGCTACCACATGGGTGTGACCGCGGAAAACATTGCAAAGAAATACGGAATCTCCCGCCGGGAACAGGACGAGTTCGGACTGTTGAGCCACCAGCGGGCTCGCAAGGCCATTCAGGAGGGGATCTTTGCTGAAGAGATCGTTCCTGTGCCCGTGCCCCAGAGGAAGGGGGATCCCGTTCCCTTTGACACGGACGAAAGACCCATGGACACGACCGTGGAAAAGATGGGACGCCTGGCCACGGTGTTCCAGAAGGACGGCACGGTCACGGCCGGGAATGCCTCAGGCATCAATGACGCCGCTGCAGCCCTTGTTCTCATGAGCCGGAAAAAGGCGGAGGCGCTCGGCGCCAAGCCCCTGGCCCGCATCCGGGGATATGCCGGAGGAGGCGTGGATCCCGCCTACATGGGACTGGGCCCCATCCCTGCCGTACGCAGGGTCGTGGACACGACAGGTATCCGCCTTGCGGATGTGGACCGCTTCGAACTCAACGAGGCCTTTGCTTCCCAGGCCATCGCCTGTATGCGCGAACTCGAGCTCGACCCGGAAAAGACCAATGTCCACGGAAGCGGGATCTCACTCGGCCACCCCATCGGGTGCACGGGCGCAAGGATCCTGGTCACCCTTGTGCACGAGTTGAAGAGAAAGAACCTCGGCCTGGGCCTCGCGTCCCTTTGCATCGGAGGCGGCCAGGGCATGGCCATGGTCATCGAGGCCATGTGACCGGAGACAGGTGCCGTATCCAAGGCAAGAGAATTCGACGATCGACGATGTGAGGAAGAAAGGCCACCTAGCCAGACAGCACCTTCCCGGCCTCTTCCCAGTACTGCTCGAGCTTCCTCTTTGAAAGGAGGACGTGGTCGCGGTCGCTGGAGAAGACCTCCAGGGTGATGGTCCCGTCATAGGAAGTGCGAATCTGACTCACCCACTCCTTCCAGTCGATGGCGCCCATCCCGACGGGAAGGTGCTGATCCGAGAACCCGTCGTTATCATGAAGGTGGATGTGAACCACCTTTCCCGGGAACGCCCGGAAGAAGGCCCTGGGAGGGATGCCGCAGACATGAGCATGCCCCAGGTCCAGGTGAACCATGAGGTCGGGCAGGCTGGAAACGATCCGGGACAGGTTCTCCAGCGTGTCCCTCGGCGTGTCCATGGGCTCGTACATGATTCGAATCCCGAAACGAGCCGCCTCCTTCACCAGCTTCTCCAGGGAATGCAGCTGAAACCCGATGCACTCCCCGTCAGAGAACAGGCCGGATGCCCAGTTCGCGTGCACCGTCACCAGCGGGCAGGCCAGTTCCTGAAAAAACGGGAGATACCCGCAGACGATCTCCACGGCCCTCTCCCTCAGCCCCGGAAGGGGCGAGCCGAAGGGAAGATACCACGCCGTGTGTCCCACAACGGAGAGGTCGTGCTCCTCGAGGCGGGCCTTGAGGGTCTTCGGATCCACCCTGTCCGGGAGCGCGAGATCAGGCTCCACAAAAAGGTCCACGAAATCGAACCCGTTCGTTCCGATCCACTGGACCTCGTCCAGCAGGTTACACCGTGGGTGGTTGGGGCATCCGATCTTCATAACAGGCTAGAAGCTGTAGCGGACACGGAGCTGAATCTGGTCGTTTTGCTTGTACTGGCCCACCATGCTTTCGCTGGGACCGTCGATGTAGACAGCCCGCAAGGTCCCTTTGATGGACGGCGAGAACCGGTAGGCAACCTCGGGCGACAGGAGAACAGACTCCTGTGAGAAATTGTACATCCCGGCCAGATCCAGGTTCAGGGAATCGTCGAATAAGCTGAACCGGAAGTCCACGCTGGCAAACACATCGAACTCGTCCACGAGCAGCCTGGAATCCCAGTCCCGGATATGGTCCACGAGGATCTGCGCGGTCAGCAGGTGATCCTTCCAGAGGTAATCCACCCCTACCCCTCCCCGGACCGCATCCCTTTTGATGGCCAGCTCGGGATCCAGCGGAATCCGTGCCTGAAGCTCCCCGTTGTTTACCAGGTTCTGGACCATGTTGGACACGACTTCGCCCACGGTGGGGATCTCCAGGGACTCCAGGATCACGTCGGGATTCATGTTCACCGAGTGATACGCACCCTTGATGTATGCCCATTCGCTCCGGATGGTGAAGGATCCCACGGCTGCAGAAAGCTCAAGCCCCCACACATGGATCCGGTCGAACTGGGGCAGGAGGTCGATGGTGTAGACAGCCCGGGGCTGCAGGGGAACCAGGCTGTCCAGTTCCACCTCGAGCCAGCCCTCGCCCCTGTAGACCGGTGTAAAGGTGTCAAAGCCGTGGAAATAGCTCACCGCCACATCCAGGTTGCGAATGGTCTTGGACAGCCGGAAGGCGACCTCGGAGTTCTCCAGGTTTCGGGCCGGCATTTCGGGCTCCGGGACCCGCTGCATGATCTCCACCGGGATCACCAGAGGGAATCCCGGGAACTGAAAATCGAAGAAGGGGGGATCCAAGAAAAAGATCGGTGGAAACCAGCGCTCGTCAGGCCTTGCCATGCGATAGGGCACAAAGAGCGGGACCCAGATGGCCTCCACGGTCAGGTCCCATTTCGGCGGGTACAGGTCCAGCTTGACCATGGGAACCCCGATGCTGCGGTCCACCCGCTTGTAGAGAATGAACTTGCTGAAATCCTGCGGATTGACGTTGTCCACCGGGTTGATCTCGTCCAGCTTTCCCCACTGGACCTTCTGGATCCCGCACTTGAGCTCGAACAGATCCTGAAAATACTCCACGTAGGCCTCATCCGCCTCGATCTGGAATGCCTTTCCGGGATAGACCTTGCTGAAGGACTGCAACGGATTGTCGTCCCTCGGCTTCCTCACGGTCCCGTCATAGGAGATCTTCGGAACAAGCTTGAACCGGAAGGAGTCACCAATGTCGATGGTGCCGTCCAGTATCAGGGTACCGGAAGGATCTTCGTGAGGGGTATTCCTTCTCAGGGGTGCCGTGACATTGGCCTCCAGGTACCCGTTTAGCTCACCGTAAACATTGTCCTTCTCCACTGTGATCGCTTGAAGAAGATCCGGGCAAAGGAAAAGGGAAGAGGCAAGAAACCAGAACAGGAGGGTGCGCATGTTCAGGCGGGTTCCTGTTCTCTTGAATGGAGTGCTTGGCATCTCAGGGCATCGGGACAGCTGGTCGTAGGATGAGGAGCTTCGGGCCCGGAAGGAGAGCCGGGCCGTTTCCCGCCGGTGGATTGAAAGGCCTTATCTAACAGAAACATGGTGGTGTCGTCAACTTTCAAAGGGCCTGTCCATACGTGAGGCTTCACGGATCCGAGCGCAACGCCGCAGATGGCCGTCATGAGACCCCTGGATTGGGACAAAAAAAGAGGGCTTGAAACAAGCCCTCTTTTCCTGTTTTTTTCAAAGGCGCGCTGCAAGCAACCCCTTATTTTTTCTCCAGCGGGATGTAGAGGGAACCGCCTCTCCGCTTGACCAGGAAGAGCATGGTATCTCCTTCATCCGTGTCCTGTACCTGTTTCTTGAAATCCGTAATGGTTTCCACCGGTTTCTGGTTCACCTCCTGGATGATATCCCCTCTGCGCAGGCCGGCTTCGGCCGCGGCTCCGTCGGCAGCCACGTCCGTGACGATGAGGCCCCTGTCCACAGGCAGGTCATGTGCACGCGCAAGTTCGGGGGTAACCTCCTGAAGCTCCAGACCGAGTTCCCCTCCCTTGCCCGCTGCTGCCACCACCTGGTCATCTTCGGGAAGCTCACCCAGCTTGATCTTGAAGGTCTTCTCCTTGCCTTTTCGAAGCACCTTCACCTCTGCATTCGTTCCGGGAGCTGTCATGCCCACGATTCGAGGCAGATCGCCATAGTTCTGAATCTTCTTCCCCTCGAACTCGATGATGATATCGCCGTGCTTCAATCCGGATCCGTCAGCAGGCCCATCTTCACTGACCTCGGAAACCAGGGCGCCCATGGGCTCCTCGAGCCCGAACGACTTGGCCAGATCCGGGGTCACTCGCTGGATGTAGACGCCCAGCCAGCCACGGGACACGTGGCCCTTTTCCTTCAGCTGCGGAAGAAGATCACGAACCATGTTGATGGGGATGGCAAAGCCGATGCCGGTTCCCCCGGCAATGATGGCAGAGTTGATCCCAACGACCCTCCCCTTCATGTTGATCAACGGACCGCCGCTGTTGCCCGGGTTGATGGATGCATCCGTCTGGATGAAATCGTCATAGGGCCCGGCACCGATCTCCCTCCCCTTGGCACTCACGATGCCGGCTGTGAGCGTATACTTGAGCCCAAAGGGGTTCCCGATGGCCAGGACCCAGTCGCCCACATCCAGGGCGTCCGAGTCGCCCATGGGCGCCACCGGAAGGTCGTGGTCCACATCCACCTTGATCAGGGCCAGGTCGGTCTTCGGATCCTTACCGATCACCTCGGCCTCGGCCTCGGATTCATCCTTGAAGACCACGGTGATGGACTCCGCCTCCTGCACCACATGGTTGTTGGTGAGGATGTAGCCCTCCTTGTCGATGACGAAGCCGCTGCCCAGGCTCCTGCGTTTCATCTCCCCGCGCGGAATGCCGAACCGCTCGAAGAACTCTTCAAAAGGATCTCGGCCCTGCGGCCCGAACTGGTTGCCGGGACCTCTGAAACGAAACCCTCGAAACATGTCATGTCCCTTGACGACCTGCGTTGTGCTGATGTTGACCACGCAGGGGTCGAACCGTTCCGCCAGCTCGCTGAAATCCGGCAGGCAAACCTGTTTGGGTTCGGGAATCGTCTGATCCGCTACCTCGGCCTCTTTCTCCTCCACGGCCTTCTCTGCGACTTCCTTGGCGGGTTCCGACTTGCCCCACATGCCCTCGAGCGTGCTCGTGAAATCAAAAGAACCACTGATGATCAATCCCAGGCACAACCCGGCCAGGACAAGGATCAAAGACCTTCCCCCGACCCTTCTCGATTGGTTCTCCATTTGCTCCTCCTTTTCCTCTTTCAGCACCTGCCCGCGGGCCGGCCGCTTATCCCTTCTTTGATTCTTCCA
>CAZSUQ010000233.1:0-7530 GCA_964609935.1 uncultured Thermodesulfobacteriota bacterium
CACCCGGATTCGTCAGCTTACGTTTCTGGCTTGAAGTGGACTGGAGACAGCCCGGAGGAAACCTTGCAGATCAACTCGAAGAAGACGGCATTCGTGCGCGCGACCTTGGGTCGAGCAGGTCATTCTGACTCTTCCGTCGCATTTCGGTAAGGGGCCTGGAAAGGCAAACCCGGCTTCACCAGGTGTCTGGCAATTCTCACCGGGTTTCTCAGAAATATCGGGGTTGGCTAGAATCCGGTGATGATCCGGGTCTCCATGCCTTCGTAAAGGCCGAGGAAGATGATCACGAAGAGAAGAGCAGTAAAGATGAAAAGCGAAGCTTCTGCGATTCTTTCCCGTACCAGGACCTTCCCCATGAGTTTCCGAATAGCATCCAAGGGGTCAATGTGATCCTGGGGATTCATTTCCAAGGTATTGTTTTTCAAGCGCATTTCCTGATTCTCCATTTTCTCAAGGATGGTGCGCGTTACGTTCAACCGCTGACAATCAAACATTCACATTCAATAGTATAACCATTATGATGCACTGTGTCAACCCTTCTCTATCCTCTCCCCTCCTGTCCCTCTCATATGGATGCACCCTCTGCCCTGGACGTTGCCCCTTGCGCTTCCTTTCCATATTCACCTTGACATCCCGTTTTCCCTCTGTTACCCATGGAATATCATTCGATTTTCGTATGTTTCGATATCTGAATTTTATGAGAGCTCCTCGGTCCTGAGGCTCACGCCGAAAGCAGTTGAAACGAACCTCTCTACAAGGATGGCAATCGATGCAAGAAAAAATCACGTCCTGCTTTCTCTGCGGATGCAATTGCGGCCTGATCATGACTCTGGACGACACCGGTCGGATCGTGAAGATCCGGGGAGACAGGGACAATCTCCACTCCCGGGGCCACATCTGTAACAAGGGTCTCAACCAGGGGGCCCATATCGACAGCCCACACCGCCTGACCACCCCGCTCAAGCGCGTGGGAGACCGTCTTGTGGAGGTTTCCTGGGATGAAGCCCTGAGCGGCGTGGCCCAGGAGCTTCTCCGCGTGCGAGACCAGCACGGGGCCCGCTCCCTGGGCCTTGCCATGGGGGGATCCGGACACCCCACCGCACAGGTGATGCTGGCCTTCCAGTTGTTGAGATCCATGGGCAGCCGCAATCTGTACAGCCCGGTGGGGCTGGAGTTGACCAGCAAATACCTGGCCAACCAGAAGCTGTTCGGATGTTCCCAGATGGAGGGATACCCGGATCTGGGAAATTCACGGTACATCGTTCTCGTGGGGACCAACCCTCTGCAGTCCTATCCAGCCCACAGCCCGCACCTGCGGGAAGCCGGCAAGGATCCGGACAGGACGCTCGTCGTGGTCGACCCGCGGCTCACCGAAACCGGGCGCCTTGCCGATCTGCACCTCCCCATCCGCCCCACCACGGATATCTACTTCCTGCTGTCGCTTCTCCAGGTCATCCTTTCTGAAAACCTTTTCAACGAAGCAATCGCACGCCTTCACACCATGGGCCTGGATCGTGTCCGGGAGGCCGTGGCCCGCTTCACCCCCGGGGCGGTGGAAAAAGTCACGGGAATCAAAAAGAAAACGATCTTCGAAGTGGCCAGAGGCTTCGCCACCCGTCTGCCCTCCCTGCTCTTCTACGACATGGGGGTCATTGCCAACAAACACTCCACGCTCATCTCCTGGTGCGTGCAGACGCTCATGTTCATCACGGGCAACTCCGGCAGGAAGGGGGGAACCTTGCTCAACCCGACCCTGCTGAACTTCAACCAGAGTGAGAAGATGGCCTTTGGCGGGGACACCTATGTTTCCCGGGTTCGGAACTACCCGGAGATCTGCGGCTTCATGCCGGTCACGGTCCTGCAGGACGAGATCCTGACCCCGGGACCGGGACAGATCCGCGCCCTGATCGTGTCCGGATGCAACCCTCTCAGGGCCTACACGAATGCAACCAAGATGGAGAAGGCTTTTCAAGACCTGGACCTTCTCGTTTCCATCGATCCCTTCCTGATGGAGGCGGGCCGTCTGGCCCACTACGTACTCCCGGTCTGCTCGTTCCACGAGCAGGACAACATCTCCTTTGGCTTTCACGGGTTGTTTGCCGATCGCTTCGTGCAGCTCACGAGAAAGATCAGGGACCCCCTCGGCCAGAGCCGTCCGGAGTGGATGATCTACAGGGACATAGGGAAGCGGATGGGCCTGAAGTTCATGGACGCCGCCCCGGTCCATTATGCCTTTGAGGTGGCAGAGAAGATTCGAGGCCTCATGGGCAGGCCGGGAGAACTCGACCGCCAGGAGGTGTTCTTCCGGCTGGTGGCTCGTGCGGGTGGAACCTCTTTTGCAGAACTCGAGGCCCATCCCCACGGACTCATCCTGACCAAGGGAAAGCCTGTGGATTTTCTCAGTGAAATACGCACCCCGGACAAGAAGGTCCACCTGGACGTCCCGGAGTTCCTGGCTTCTGTGGGCCGCCTCCCCCTGGGACCGCCAAAGAAGGATCGGGGATACCCGCTTGTCCTGTCCACCACCTGCCGCACACGTGCAAACGTGAACACCCTATATCGGAACGAACCCTGGATCGCCAAGCACATGACCGAGAACCCACTCACCATGCACACCGAAGATGCACGGTCCCTGGGCATCAAGGAGGGAGAGCGGGCCAGGCTCACTTCGCCAACCGGGTCCGCCGAGGTTCCTGTCTCGCTCAGCCGGGACGTTCTTCGTGGTACGGTGTACCTTTCCCACGGTTGGGGCCTGTATTCACGGGACCCCGGTGACAATTCAGGTAAGCTCCATGGGACAGCCGCTTCTCTCTTCCTGCCGGATGAAGAAGGGGACGAGTTTACCGGGATGCCTTTTTACAGCGGTATCCCCTGCCGGGTGGAGAAGGTCAGGGTTGCCTCACAACACGCAAAGAGAAAAGGTGCAGGGAAGAAGGCTTCCAAGAAATATGCTTCCACAGGCAAAGCGAGAAAAGCGAGTGGACCATGACCCAGCGGCGCGTCCTCGGCATCGTGGCCTCCCACCGGAAGCTGGGTAACACCGAGATCGTGGTCAAGTCGGTTGCCGAAAAGCTCGGTCCAGACTGGGACCTGTTGCTGGTCAGACTGCCCAAGCTGGGCATCCTTCCGTGCAAGGGGTGTTATGCATGCCTGCTGCCGGACAAGGCGTGCAACCTGGAAGACGACATGACCTGGCTCCTCGAACGCATCCACGAAGCGGACGCCGTCATCTTTGGTGCACCCAACTATGCGCTGGCACCCGTGGGAATCGTCAAGATGTTCGCGGACAGAGCCATCCAGGCCTCTGGCTCCTACGATCACTTCCGCAAGAAGAAGACGGCCGTGGCACTGACGCTTGGCAGAGAGGAATACCGCGGATACGCAGAAACAGCCCTCGCCTCCCAGGTGGCGATCTTCGGGCTCGATGTGGTAATCCTCGAGCGTTTTTACGGAACGCATCCCGGAGAGGCCGGGCTGTCGGATGACTTCGAAAAGAGGACGCAGCTCATGGCCCGGGCCCTTTTGGATCCGGATTTCAGACGGGAGGTCCCCCGGGATCGATGCCCGGCCTGTTTCTCCGACCTGTTTCGAATCCATCCGGAGGGCCTGGAGTGTGTGGTCTGCAACGCCGTTGCGAAGCTGGACGGGGTTACATGGAGGTTCTCGCCCCCGCATCCGAAATTCACGGAAGAGGGACGCAAGGCGCACAAAGAGTGGCTTCTCAACAAAAAGGAGGAATACCCCCGCATCCGAGATCGCCTCCAAGCCATCCGAGAGAGATATCGAAAGGGCCACTGGATCCTACCCTCCCGGGAAACGAAATCTACAAATTGAAATATGCTTGCATATGGGCAATACTAACCATGCCCTTTCGATGAATGCGAGTCGGTTGAGTGAGCCCGCAACTTGCACGAAGCTTCGTGGCGAGAGCCCTGGAAGCATGCAAGTTACGGACAAGAGCCCTGTCCACGGTCACCTGATAAGGGAGTGCAATTGCGGTGAAGAAAAAGGATCAGATCCATCTCGTTCAAGACTATGTCAATTTCATGGGCAAGGTGTACATTATTCTCTTGAGCAGCCTGGACGAATTCTTCGGCTCGCCCCTTTCCACGAACGAAAAGGTGGTCTTACAGATCCTCGATGAGAAGTCCATCTCCATGAAGGAGATCTCCCAGAGAACGGGCCTGGCCCTCTCCACGCTCACCAACATCATCGACAAGATGGAGGAGAAGAAGCTGGTCAGAAGGCGTCACTCCAGCCGGGACAGACGCATGGTGAAGATCGAATTGGCCGTAGCGGGACGACGCCTCAAAACGAGGTTCAACAAACTGATCGAGCTCATGTCCACGAACTTCATCGAGATCCTTTCCGAGAGTGACCGTGCGAACTTCGTGTCCGCCCTGGAGAAGATCACCCAGGTCATGGCATCGGAGAGCGGCAAGATCCAGGATACCTTCGAGGACCTGATCGAACCGATGCGTATAACGCTGAGCGCCCAGTTCAAGAAGCAATAACTGCCCCCCCCCTTTTTCCTCAGAGAGAAAACGTGGGAATTCTGGACGGAAGAGTGGCTGTGGTCACCGGTTCCGGCAGGGGAATCGGTCGTGGCATTGCCCATCACCTCGCCCGGGAGGGAGCACGGGTGGTGATCAACGACCACGGTGGGAGCGTGCACGGTCAGGGAAGCGATGCATCGGTGGCCGAAACCGTGGCCCGGGAAATCCGATCCAAGGGGGGCGATGCCGTATCCAACACGGATTCCGTGGCGTCCTGGGATGGAGGCCACCGCATCATCCAGACCGCACTCGATTCCTACGGAAGGATCGACATCCTGGTCAACAATGCAGGCATCCTGCGCGACCGCTTTGTCCATCAGATGAGCGAGGAGGAATGGGATGCCGTTCTTGGGGTCCACCTCATGGGATCGTTCTACTGCACACGGGCTGCGGTGCCGCACATGCGAAAGCAACGGTGGGGCAGGCTCCTGTTCATGACCTCCACGGCCGGCTTTATCGGCACCATCGCCCAGGCCAACTACGGAGCGGCCAAGATGGGTATCGTGGGGTTGAGCCGCCAGGCAGCCATCGAGATGGGTCGCTACAATGTCACGTCCAACTGCATCGCGCCGTTTGCCTGGACCCGGATCCCGGCTTCGATTCCCGCGGTCACAGAGGAAATCCGAAGGAGTGTGGATCGTCTCTTCAAGGACATGACACCGGGGGAGATCAGCCCCCTGGCCGTGTACCTGGCCAGCGAAAAGGCCCGGGGCATCAGCGGACAGATCTTCGGGGTACGGGGCAAGGAGATCTACCTCTTCAACCAGCCCCGCGTCGTTCGCAGCCTCCACCGGTCCGAGGGGTGGACCCCGGAGGAGTTGAGCCGGGTCCTGGAGACGACCTTTCGGCCCGACCTCACGCCCCTGGACAACTCCATCTCCTACTTCTCCTGGGACGCCCTCACGTAGACCCGGCCCTCAACCTGCGTCTATCCAAAAAGATCCATCACGACCTTGAGCTTCGTGGCGGGCCCTCCGTTCACGGCAAGCCTGCCGGACATCATGGCCTTGGTTTCGGGCAGGTATCCGGTGGTCAGGTCGACGAAATCCCGGGCAGAGGAGTTGATGACCATGTGCGGGAAATCCTTTTCCCCCCGATAGACGCGCACCCTTCCATCGTCGATATCCAGGACCCAGGATTTCCTTCCCGGCATCTCGGTGAACGTGAACTGGAAGTCCGTCCGGGTCCCTTTGAACTTCTTGTACTCCCTGTTCCGGACCATCCTGGGGAGGGTCACATCGAACATGAGGTGGATGAGGGGCGGCGCGGGCAGGAAGTGGATGATTCGGGCAACGCTCTTCTTGTTCTTCTTGAAAAACTGCTGTCCCTTCTTCTGCAAATCCTTGGCGTTCATCAGGATTCGTTCCTCCAAACGAACTCAACGTCATCGAATCATGAAAAGGCCGGTTCTGCTGCGGCCGGTCATCCCTACACCCTTTCGAGAAAGGAGACACAAACAATGCCCGTGTCGCCGTGCCGGAAGCCGCCCCCGTTCTCGTGAAGCCCGATATGGGCGTCCTTGACCTGGCGCGCCCCGGCCTCACCCCTCAGCTGCGTGATGATCTCGTAGTATTGCCCCGGCCCGGTGGCCCCCAGGGGATGTCCCTTGCTCATCAGTCCGCCGGAGACACTGAAGGGGATCTTTCCGTCCCTCTGGGTGCTGCCTTCCCTTATGAACCTTCCCACATCCTCCTTTTCACAGAACCCCAGGTCGTGTGTGTGCACGATCTCGGCCATGGTGAAGCAGTCATGGCATTCCACGAAATCCACATCCTCCGGGGTCAGGCCCGTTCGTTTGTAGGCCGCCTGGGCCGCCCTGACCACGGAGTCCGCACGGAACTCCCTGGGGTTGTTTTCGCAGTAGTCGCCGGATGTCTGCGTAATCGTCCGGATGCGCACGGGTGCGTGATTCTTGAATCGCGGCAGGGCCTCCTCGGAACAGAGCACCACCGCTGCAGCCCCGTCCGTGGTGGGGCAGCAGTCCAGCAATCCCAAAGGATAGGTGATCATCCTTGCGTTGAGCACCTTGTCCATGGTCAATGTCCGCTGGTAGTGGGCCTTGGGATTCAGGGATCCGTTCTCGGCGTTCTTGACGGCCACGTACGCCATGTCCTCACGCGTGATCCAGCCCGCCTCGAGGTACTGCTGTGCCACCATGGCGAAGATCCCGGGCGGGAACAGCCCCAGGGTCCCCTCCATCATTGCGTCGCCGCCGCCGAACATGGCGAACCGGGGGATCTGATCCTGCAGCGGGCGATTCATGGTCTCCACACCGCATGCCATGGCCACATCGTATTCGCCTGACTTGACGGCCAGCCACGCTTCACGGATGGCGTTGGACCCGCTGCCGCAGGCGTTCTCCACACGGGTGATGGGAATGCTCGTGATCCCCACCTGCTCAAAGATGATCTGGCCGGCCATGATGGGCGCATCCCAGGCAAAGCCCACGGTCCCCACGTAGCCCACCTCGATGTCGTCCGGAAAGGCCCCGGCATCCTGCATGGCCTCGAAAAGGGCCTCCTCGCACAGGTCGCGGATGTCTCGATCCATGTGGATGCCGAAGCGGGTCATGCCCACCCCGACCACGTACACTTCCGTTCCGGGTGTTCCCATTCAAGCTCCTTCCTCATGCCTGTCGTATCGCGGCTAGCCGATGCAGCGATACATGTAGCCCACGATGGGATTCCCCCAGGGGTCCTCACGCACGGTGTCGTAGCAAAGCTCTGTCTGCTGGCCGATGAAGAGTTTCTCCTCGGGAGGATCCCAGTCGCGAAACAGCGTGAAGATCGTGATGTCGTCTTCCGGAAGGAAGACGTATCCGAATGCATAGGGTGTGGGGATACCGATGTGGCTCATGTGGGAGATGGAATAGGTCACGATCTCCCCTTGCCGCGCCAGGGGATGCACCTCCATGGTGTCGTTTCGGAAGCACTTGTAACAGACCTTCTTCCTGGGGAAACAGACCTTGCCGCAT
>CAZSUQ010000234.1:0-7516 GCA_964609935.1 uncultured Thermodesulfobacteriota bacterium
CGACCTTCCGGGAAACGCGGAGAAAAGGGGCCAAGAATTCATAGAGGGGCTCACGGCCCTCAAGGGAAAATACCCGGAGCTCTTCCTGGACGTTCGGGGCAAGGGGCTCATGCTGGGCGTGGAGTTCCCTGAAGAGAGCATCGGGCCGCGCATGGCCCTGCAGCTGCGCAACAACGGCGTGATCTCCATCTACACCTTCAACAACCCGCGGATCATCCGGATCATGCCCCCCCTGGTCATCAGCGCGGACGAGGTCACCCTGGTCGTGGAGGCCTTTGACCGATCGCTGACCGAGATCCGGGCACAGGAAAAGAGGATGCAGGGCTGACCGGATTTCACCGTGCGAATCCGGATCCAACAATCGCTGCATGGCATCAAAGAAAAGGAATTTCGCAAACGCGTCTGCAAAGCCCGCACCCTTTGCTTCATCATCCATTGAGCTCACATCCCTTGCATGTTCAGCCGTAACCTTTGAGCAAGGCTGAACGAAAAGACTCCTGAGGGTCCACAAAAAAACATTTCACATCTCCGCGGACCCTTGAGCATTGAAAACCACATGGAGGAGAGAATGCGCCGTGTAGCCATTATCGGGAACGGCATCACCGGCATCACCACCGCACGTCACCTGCGCAAACGAACCCGGGACGAGATCTCCGTGATCTCCTGCGAGACGCCTGACTTCTACTCCCGGCCGGCGCTCATGTACATCTACATGGGCCATATGAACTACCGGGACACCAAGCCTTATGAGGACGGTTTCTGGGAGAAGAACAGCATCCAGCGGATTCACGACCACGTGGATCACGTGGACCCCGCCGGAAAGAAGCTGCACCTGCGCAAGGGAGACACGGTCTCCTATGACGAGCTCGTGGTCGCCTCCGGGTCCAGGTCGAACAGGTTCGGCTGGCCGGGGCAGGACCTGGAAGGCGTCCAGGGGTTCTACTCTTACCAGGATGTGGAGGACATGGAGCGAAGAACCGCGGCACGCATGGAGCGGGCCGTGATCGTGGGCGGCGGTTTGATCGGCATCGAGATGGCCGAGATGCTCCTGTCCCGGAACGTCCCGGTGACGTTTCTCGTGCGGGAGAAGAATTTCTGGAACATCGTCCTCCCCAGGGAGGAGGCCGAACTGGTGGAACGACACATGCGCGAGCACCACGTGGACCTTCGACAGGAAACCGAGCTGAAGGAGATCCTCCCGAACGAAGCGGGCCGCGTGCGGGCTGTTGTGACCAATCACGGGGAGACCATCCCCTGCGGGTTCGTGGGCCTCACCGTGGGCGTGAGCCCGAACATCGCCTTCCTTCAGGAGAGCGGGATCGAAACCGATCGCGGGGTGCTCGTGAACGAGCACTTTGAGACCAGTGTCGAGGGCATCCAGGCAGGCGGGGACTGCGCCCAATTTCGCCAACCGCCCCCGGGACGACGCCCGGTGGAACAGGTCTGGTACACGGGCAAGATGCACGGTGAACACATTGCCGCAAACCTGTGCGGCGACCGCAGGCCGTACAGGCCCGGTGTGTGGTTCAATTCGGCCAAGTTCTTTGACATCGAATACCAGACCTACGGGATGCTCCCTGCCCAGTTCCCGGAAGACCAGGAAACGCTTTACTGGGAACATCCGGCCGGGAAGAAGTCGGTCCGCATCAACTTCAGGAAAGCGGACCGCTGTGTCACCGGCTTCAACCTGTTCGGTATCCGCGGAAGGCACACCGTTTGCGAGAAGCGGATCACGGATGGGGCCACGATCGAGCACGTGCTGCAAAACCTCGGGGCCATGAACTTTGACCCTGAGTTCTTCAAACCCTTTGAGCAAGAGGTGATCGCACTTTTCAACCAGAAGAACCCGGGCAGCGAAATTCTTCTGTCCACCGGGAAAGGACTCTTTTCCCGTTACATGGCCTCGCTGTTCCCGGGAAACGCACAGGGGCTTTAACTTTAATACCTTCGATTCCGTTTTAGAGGTTGAAGAAATATGAATATACGTGTAACGGGAACCCGACTGTCCATGGGGAACGATGCACATCAACTCGATGCCGTGAGAAAGGCCGGGCTGGCGGTACTCGGTATCGGCCTGCTGGCCCTTTTCGTCTCCTTTGCCGGTGCCGGCAGCACCGCACCCGGACTCATGCTCCTCCTGAGCTTCGGGCTGATCGGCACGGGTGGTGTCATCTACATCATCCGCAGCCAGACGGCGGCCCCGCCGGGGATCCGGAACAACGACAAGGTCAGGACCGCACTCACCGCGCGCGGCGCCCTGGCCTGGCTCATCTTCGTCTTCTTCACCGGTTTCTATGTGCTGCTGTACTGGTTTCCGCAGGCTCTCACGCACCTGATCCGCATGATGGATCCCCTGAGCCAGGCCCTTCGCAACAAGCCTGCGGACCAGTGGTTCCTCTACGGCTCGCTCTACACCCTGGCCGTGCTGGACAACGGGTTCCGGGCCATCCTGAAGTACCGTCACAGCCGGTACCAGATCGTGCGCACCTGTTCCATCATGTTCTTTCAGCTGGTCTTTGCCTACCTGATCCCGCACCTGATGGTCCTCCTGAACCAGCCCGAGTATTACTTCTCCTATTTCTGGCCGCTGAGGTACAACGCGCTCTTCCCATCCGATCTCGAGGGGCTCAGCGGGCATCCCGGCGGGCTCGGCATCTTCCTGTTCAGCTGGGGCGTCCTGATGATCCTTGTGGCCACGCCGGTGCTCACCTACTTCTTCGGGAAGCGATGGTACTGCTCCTGGGTGTGCGGCTGCGGCGGGCTTGCCAACACCCTGGGGGACGACTGGCGCCAGATCTCTAACAAGTCGCTGCGTGCCTGGAAGATCGAGCGCTATACCATCCACACCGTTCTCCTGCTGATCGTCATCACCACGGTCCTGCTCTGGCTGAATTCGTTCCTGGGAGGAAAGCTCCTCGGGTCCCTCTCCATGGCCTTTTCAAGGACCTATGGATTCCTCATCGGCGCCATGTTCGCCGGTGTGATCGGCGTGGGCTTCTACCCGCTCCTCGGGGCGCGGGTGTGGTGCCGCTTCGGGTGCCCCATGGCCGCCATCCTCGGCATCCTCCAGAAGAAGCTCTCCCGGTTCCGGATCACCACGAACGGCGCCCAGTGCATGTCGTGCGGGAACTGCTCCAAGTATTGCGAGATGGGAATCGATGTGCGATGGTACGCCCAGCGGGGCCAGGACGTGGTGCGTGCCTCCTGTGTGGGATGCGGCATGTGCTCAACGGTCTGCCCGCGCGGCGTCCTGAACCTGGAGAACGGTCCCAGAGAGACGAGACAACACAGGCCCCTCTCCCTGCTGCCGGCCGTGAAATCGATTCCACAGGAGCCCGCATCCAACGAATGAGGAAGCATCACAAGAAAAGAGCCGCAATGGGCAGGCGGGAAAAAAGGGAGAGCAGGATCGACAAGTGTTCCGTTCGTTCAACATGGACCTACCTCATCCTTCCTTCACCCCTCGACGAAACAGCCCGCTGAAAAGAGAATGCGAACATCTGGAAAAAGGATGACGAACATGAAGCGAGGATTTATTTGCACAGGTGTGGCCCTTTTATCCCTGATCGTTCTGGATGGTACATCGAGCGGGAATGGCTTTCTTGAAAATCCCCACTGGGATTCGGGAAAGGCCGAGTTTCAGGTCTATGAGGCCTCCCTGGGCAAGTACGGCATTCCACGGGATGCAACCGCCAAGATGATCCTGGTGAAGGAGCTCTTTGACCCGAAGGCACTCGTGAAAACCCGCCGTTCGGACAACTCCATAAGCGTGCTCAAATTGAACTTCATCCAGCACATCCCTGCCGGGATCTACGACTACTTTCAGATGGTCTCCGTTTTCTTTGAACGCGGCACCGGCCGGGTCCTCAAGTACACCATGAGCAGCCAGGACGGCTGTGGAAACACCTTCCTGGAATACCTCCGGCGTGGAGACAAGCACCTGTTCCGCTACCACACCTACTGGGACGGCCAGGGCGACATGGAAATGGTGCTCGAGGACACCGAGTTCACCTTTTACGATTCACTCCCTGTTGCGTTGCGTTTCCGGCTGCCCGAGGCAGGAGAGTACCGGCTGAAGATCATGGATTCGCTGATCGCGAACAAGGCGGTTCCCCTGACGATTCGCGAAGGCACCGTTCGCAATCGATCCGTGACAAACAGGAAGGTGGGCGACAAAACCTACCAGCGTGTCTTCGTCTCAGAGGTCCTGCGGGACGGGAAAAAGGACGTCCTTGTTTTTGAACCGGACTTTCCCCATCGACTCCTGGAGTGGAAAAAGGCGGGTGGCGACAAGATGCTCATCAATCAGAGCCATTTCCTCTACTACTGGGAACACGTCAAACCGGAAGACCGTTCCCTGGGTCTTTTGAAAGAAGGGAAATCATCGGACGGGTGGGAGTTCATTTGGAATGACAAGGAAGACGATTATTAAGCACTCAATACCATAAACACCGTTGCATTCGGATGCCGATCCATCCCAAAAGCCTGCTTTGCTCGTCGCTGAACATTTCTTTGAGGCAGGATGAGTAGACCCTGCCGGTCAGCACGACTCCTGTACCCCCGCGGCTTTTTGAAGCCCTTCGTAATAGGGAGGGAGCGCCATCAAGGACTGCCCCCCATCCGCATAGATGATCTGCCCCGTGACCCAGTCCGAATACTCGGAGGCGAGAAACAGCGCCACCTTTGCGATATCATCCGGCTCGCCGAATCGACCCTTGGGTGTGCGCTCCAGAAAGCCCTCCTTCAGGCCGGGCAGGTGATAGAAGCCCTCTGTGATCGGCGTTGTTGTGCTGCCGGGTCCGATGGCATTCACGTTGATCCCCCGCGGCCCGAGCTCCTGTGCAGCCACCCGGGTGAACATGAGCAGCCCACCCTTGGATGCACAGTAGGCGGAGATCCCTGTCGAGGGGATGATGGAGTTGGTGGAGGCGATATTGATGATCCTTCCCTTCACACCCTGCGCAAGCATAACCTTCACCACCTCCCTCGAGCAGACAAAGGCCCCCCTGAGGTTGGTGTTCATCACGTCATCCCATTCGTGAAGCGACATCTCCCAGAAATAGTTCATCCCCCCAAAGCCCGCATTGTTCACGAGGACATGGATTTCCCTGAACTCCCGGACAGTCTCTTCCACCATCCTCTTCACGTCCTCTTCGCTCGAAACATCGGCAAGGATTCCATAAACGTCCTTCCCGAATCGTTCCCTTAACTCATCCACCGCTCGTTGAAGGCCTTCTTCATTCCTGTCGGAGAGCACAACCTTTGCTTTTGCCTCGAGAAAGGCCTTTGCAATGCCGAAGCCGATCCCCTGGGCCCCTCCTGTAATCAGGGCTACCTTGCCGGTCAGTTCAATCGCCATCTCTCTTTCTCCTCTTCGGTCCATTTCTTTTTTTCATCCTTTGGCACCACGAATTTCACGAAGATTGTGAATCCTGATGCTCGACCCCCATAGAAACACGTACACGCAAGAATCGTATTTCGTGTTGACAACAAGATCAAGAAGCCCGGGCTCGGATCGTACATGGAATTTCATGGCGAGAGCGGTGGAAGCTTGGAAGATTCAAACCGGCCGCCCTGCCTTCACCGTCCCATGACGACATGCTATAATGCGGCGCTGTTTGTTTATCTGTTATCCGGTCAACAGGAGAAAGGCCTGAAAGGGCCTCTTGATTGAAACAATAACCCAAAAGGCGGTCATAAAAAGATGAAGATATCCGACCTGGCAGGAAAGCGTGCCCCGGCGACCATTCTTGAAGACATCCCGAAACTGATCGATGCTTACTACAAGCGAAAGCCGGATGTCTCCGACCCGAACCAGCGTGTACAGTTCGGCACCTCCGGACATCGGGGTTCTTCGCTGAAGAGCAGCTTCAATGAGGATCACATCCTGGCCGTGGCCCAGGCGGTGACCCTCTGCAGGAAAGAGATGGGAATCAAGGGCCCCCTCTTTCTGGGGAAAGACACACACGCACTTTCCGAACCGGCCCTGAAGAGCGCGGTGGAGGTTTTCACTGCCAACGGCGCCACGGTTCTCCTCCAGAAGGGTGGGGGCTATACGCCCACGCCGGCCATCTCCCATGCCATTCTGGCTTACAACCGGGAGAACAAAAACGCTTCTGCAGACGGCGTGGTGATCACCCCTTCGCACAATCCGCCCAGTGACGGCGGGATCAAGTACAACCCCCCTCACGGCGGACCCGCGGATATCGACACGACACGCAGGATCGAATCACTGGCCAACGAGTTCTTGAGCAAGGGGAACAAGGAGATACAACGAACACCTTATGAGAAGGCCGTTTCATCGGATTCCGTCCGCGAGCATGACTTTGTTTCTCCTTACGTGGAGGACCTGGGGAACGTCATCGACATGGACCTGATCTCAGGATCCGATCTGCGGATCGGGGTGGACCCCATGGGCGGGGCGTCTGTACAGTACTGGGAACCCATTGCAGAGCGATACGGGATCAACCTCAAGGTTGTCAACCCGGATGTGGACCCCACCTTTGCGTTCATGACGGTGGACAGGGACGGGCTCATTCGCATGGACTGCTCCTCCCCGTATGCCATGGCAGGCCTGATCGATTTGAAGTCCGATTTCGACGTTGCCTTTGGAAACGATGCGGACAGTGACCGCCACGGCATCGTGACAAAGGGGTCCGGCCTCCTGGCGCCCAACCATTTTCTGGCTGTTGCCATCTCGTACCTCTTTCAGAACAGAGCGGACTGGAGTCCGGATGCGGTCATAGGAAAGACCCTGGTCTCGAGTTCCATGATCGACAGGGTGGCCGCAAGCCTGGATCGCTCCGTTGCCGAAGTCCCGGTGGGGTTCAAGTGGTTCGTTCAGGGGCTCTTTGACGGCTCCTGCGGGTTTGGAGGCGAGGAGAGTGCCGGCGCCTGCTTCCTCAGAAGAAACGGAACCGTGTGGACCACGGAAAAGGACGGGATCATCATGGACCTGCTGGCCGCGGAAATCATGGCACGGTCGGGAAAAGGCCCGGATGAGATCTACCGCGACCTGGAAGGACGGTTCGGCGTTTCAGCCTACGAGCGAGTGGACGAACCGGCCGGCCGCGAACAAAAGGATGCCTTGAAGAGATTGTCTCCGGAGATGATTCAGCAGGACACGCTTGCCGGTGAAGCCATTCGGGAAAAATTGACGCACGCCAAGGCCAACGGGGAGCCCATCGGCGGCATCAAGGTGGTGAGCGAGAACGCCTGGTTTGCCGCACGGCCGTCGGGAACCGAAGACGTTTACAAGGTTTACGCAGAGAGCTTCAAGGGTGAGGACCACCTGAAACGGGTACAGGAAGAGGCCCGGGCCATCGTGCAGCAGGCTTTCAAGGCCGCCGGAGCATAACAAAAAGGGCGATACCCGCAAGCCCGGATATTGCTTGAAACTTCGTTGCGAGAGCGGTGGAAGCATGGAAGATTCGGGCTAGAGGGATACCGCCCCTTCCTCTTTCACCTGTAGATCCCCTTATCAGACAAGCAACGAAGCAAGCCCGATCACCGGAAG
>CAZSUQ010000235.1:0-7499 GCA_964609935.1 uncultured Thermodesulfobacteriota bacterium
TACTCCATTTCCCGCTCCAGGATATTGAGGAACACGCTCCCGAGCAGGAACAGGGTGGCAATCAGGATGCTGATGGAGACCGCCGTGTAGAGAATCCCCTGCATCTGGAGGAGATATTCCTGCACGCCCTGTTCGATCTCCTCGCGGGCAAAGACCTCGCCCACCTCCTCGTGCCCGTAGAGCGCTGCCTTGACCTCTTTCAGGGGCCGGGACAGGGTGGCCATCATGCCGTTGACCTGATCCGGGGTATTGAACAGGAACTGCGCGGTTTGGATGGGCACGTAGGCCTGTCCCACGGTCATATCGTTCATGATTCCCGTAACGGTCAAAAGGATTTCCGTGCCGGCGCTGCGAACCGTTACTTTCTGACCGATACGAAAGCCGTGCTTCTCCTTGTCGATCCAGTTTTCATTGAGAATGATCCCTTTCTCGTCATCGCTCGTGAACATGCTTCCTTCCACCAGGTTCAGCCTCCGGAAAAACCGGTGGACCGGGAATCCCGTGATCTGCATGTTGAGGGCCTCGTCCCTGGACAGAACCTGTGCAAATCCGGTCACACCCGGAGAAACCTGCTTGAGTCCCGCACCCTGAAGGATCGTTGTCATCTTTTCCAAGGGCACCGCATAGCGGAAGTTGACCATCACCTCCCACTCCTCCCGCTCGATCATCCTGTCCTTGTACGCCTCCACGGAATGGAGCACGATCAGGAGGGAGGATCCCAGCGCCACGGAAAGGGCCACGGACAGGGTAGTGGCGGCCGTGAGGCCGGCGCGTCGAAAGAGGTTTCGGACACCGAACCGGAAAGAGATCCCGGGATTGACGAATCGGGAGAAAAGGCGACCCGATCCTGTGAAACAAGCGTGGAGACCCGTGAAGCCCTCTTTTCGATCGCCACGGATGATCTCCTGGGGGGGGTGCCGCACCAGGCGAAAGAAAGGGACAAAAAAGGCGATCATCACCACACCGGTTGCCATGAGCCACCCCTGGAGGAGGTACGATGGGACAAAGACCGGCAGCACGCCCGGCAGGCCCAGCGCAAAGGCGTAGCGACCTGCAAAAAGGATGTTGATGACATGGGAAAAAGCGGCTCCGAGAAGACCGCCGATGGCACACAGGATGAGTGCCAGGAGGAGATAGGAGCCTGCGATCTCCCGTCTTCGATAGCCCAGGGAACGCAGAACCCCGATCTCCCATCGCTGCGTGGCCAGCAGCCGGTGGGTCGTTATGGAGGTCACGAGAAAGATGACGAGGAGAAAAACCACCACCAGGGAGGGGAGGAATGCGGAAAATCCCTTGAGGCTCTCTTCCAGGAACCGGTAGGTGAATTCCTCTTCCTTGCGGATGACCGTTTCAATGCCCAGGGGATTGAGCAAATCCAGGAGTTGCGCCTCCACGGCCTCCCTGTTCACGCCGTCCTTCAGCAGGAAAGAGATCTCGTTGTAGAGGGGGTAACCGAAAACCTCCTGGACGAGAGCCATGGGCGCGTAGACCAGGCCCAGGGAGCCCTTCATGGGAAAGAAGACCGTGGAATCCACCGTGGCGATCAGCCACTCCGGGGTGACCCCGACCCCAAGCACGCTCACGTCCATGGGCATGGTGTATGGATTCAGCGTCATGCTGTCTTCCAGCCGGTATCCGTGGACATCGTGCAGGGATCGCTCAATGACCACACCCCTGGCCCTTTCCGGGTCCAGGGGATCGCCCTCCAGGATCCGGAGCTCGTTCACCCCGGCCCGGGTGGCCGGGTCCCTGTAAACGATCAGGGAATTCAGGGCTCTTCCATCCTTCATTTCAATGGATCCCGGGATCACCAGGCGCTTTTCGTACCGGGCCAGCCCCGAAACCCGTTCCAGGGAGGGAAGCTCCGAGGGGTCGGATGGGGTGATCACCACGCGCAGGTCGCTGAGATGAAGATCGTGATAGAAGGCATCCCTGGTGTGAACGAGTGTGTCGCGGCTCATGTACATGCCAGCATAGATGGACACACCAAAGGCCACCATCACCGTAACGGTCACGGCACGGATCTTCATCCTCCTCAGGTCACGAAGCGGTTTCAGCCAGATCGTTTTCATCTGCTTCCGAACCTTTGCCCCGTGCTGTTGTTGGATCTCGGCCGCTATCTTTCAACGACCTGGTGGTTCTCGATGGCAAGAACCTGGTTTGCGATCTCTTTCATCTGCGGGTTGTGCGTCACGATGACCATAGTGATGCCTGTGGAGCGATTCATTTCATGAAAAAGCGATCCCACCTGGTTGCCGGTGGCCTCGTCCAGGTTTCCGGTGGGCTCATCCGCCAGGAGCACCCGGGGTTCTTTGGCCAGTGCCCTTGCGATGGCAACACGTTGCTGTTCTCCCCCGGAAAGCTGGCCCGGGTACTTGTGGGCTTTCGCCTCCAGGCCCACCTTCGTCAGGTATGTCATGGACCGGTCCTCCACCCTGTTTCGAGGCAGGTCGAGGAGCTCCACGGCCGCTTCCACATTCTCCTTGGCGGTCAATGTGGGCAGGAGATTGTAGAACTGGAAGACAAAACCCAGCTTTCGTCTCCGGAACTCCGTGGACAGGGCATCGGACAGGGTGCTGACCTCATCGCCGTCCACCTCCACGCGCCCCCGGTCCGGACGGTCCAGGGCGCCCATGAGGTTCAGCAGGGTGGTTTTCCCGGTGCCCGACACCCCGAACACCACCACCAGGTTCCCCTTCGGTATCTCCAGGGAGGCACTCTTCAAGATGGGCGCTTCAACCTCTCCCATGAAATAGGATTTGTGCACATCTTCGAAGCGGATGATGCCATCCTTTTCCATTGCTTTCATAAAGGCCTCCATTCCGGCCGGCTACGGTTTCCATCGTCCCAAAGACGCCCTCTCACCGGAGGGGGTGCTCGTCGGCTTGAGCGTCCGAAAAAAAATCACTCCATCCTGTTCTCGGATCGAGCACCCTCTGCTTGATGTCGCCGAGTCTCTGCCCGGACTCCGTGCACCGCTTCAGAAACACTTTCTGTCCCACGTCCTGCCCGACCGGAAAAACCTCCGGGCGCAGAAGCTGCCCCAGGTCCCGTGCATATTTGTAGTGAAAGTTCGTCATGAGGGCCTGGTCCACGGCCCCGGCCACGGCCTCCGTCTCTTCATCGGAGAGGGTCGCCCCGGTCTCCAGGTAAAGCCTGTAATGACCGCCGCACGGATCTGTTTCCGGTGCAAAGAGGAGAAAGCGGTGGGGGATCCCGTGCTCCTCCAGCACCTTCTCAATGACGCTTTGAACATGCCTTTCGTGAAGCTTTTCGCCCACCAGGTCCGACACCTGGTCGCGGCCGTGAAAGCGGATCACGGGCAACCCCCGGTATCGGCCCGAAACACGGATCTTGTCTCCCAGGTTGTAGCGATAGAGCCCCCCGGCCGTTGTGATGAGAACGGTGTACACGCCCCCCTGGTCCAGTTCGTGAAGCAATCTCGCACTTCCGCCGCCCTCGGGAAGGAATTCCATGAAGTGAGAGGAGTAGGCCGGCACCGCTCCCTCGGCCCTGGCAAGGGGAAAGCTGATCACACCTTCCGTGGCTAGCAGGCCCTTGGGCTGCAGCACCACGCCCGGCAACATCCCGGCGAGACGGCTGGCATGGATTCCGGAGATGCCGTCCGTCCAGCAGGAAACGATCTTCAACATCTTCCACAGATGTGTGAATTCGGTATGGCCGCCCCTGCCGAACGCGGCCTCGATCTCCCGCGCCCTGTCCGGCATGGGGTGTGTCCGTCCCTGCCGGAAGGCCTCTTCCGGCCCTGCAGGACACCGCAAGCTTCCATCATGGAGGTCGCGGGCCAACCGGTGGGGATGCCTCTCCATGTATTCGAGCAGGAGAATCAAAAAGGTGGGGTTCCAGACGGAAATCAGGCCCAGGTCCCTGGCAGCCAGGAGGAAGAACGATGTGACATGTTGAAAGTTCTCCAGGTTGCTTATCTCCTTGACCTGCGGGGGTACGGGGAAGACCGATTGCAGGAGCCCTGAAAAGACCCCGAGGTAGTCGGCATCGTTCTCGAATCCGATGGGGATCCCTGCCTTGGTGACCTGTTTCTCCCGGGATACGGGAGAGATGGACCAGTAGCTCCGGGTTGAGGAGAGCCCCGGAACGTTACGGTACAGATCGAGGATCCAGGTATGGACCGCCACCTGGAATTCCCTTTTCAGGGACCGGGTGTAGGGGATCCATTTCGAACCGTCCACCGTGCCGCCGGTGGGTTCGAGCAATAAGACCTTCTCCCGGGTGAGAACACCCGCCTCTCCATCCGCGATCCGTTCGATGTACGGCCGGAAGTCCTCGTAGGATCGAACCGGGATCTCTTCCTGGAAGGCCTCCAGGGAACGCAGCCTTTCGAACCCGTGCTGTTTGCCGAAAACCGTATCCCGGTTCTTCTCGAGATAGGCGAACAGCTTTCGGGTCTGTATCCGGGATGCATCCGACAGGTGCATGTGAAAGGAGAGAAAATCGGGTAAGAATCCCGCCGCCAGTGCAGCATTCCTGAGCCGGTTGAGCCGTCGCATGTCCCCTCAGGGTCGAACAAGGGTCTTGGTTCTCCTCCGAAAGCTCTCCGTGCTGATCTCGCAAACACAGGCAAGCTCGTCGCCCCTGACGTACCCGGGGTTCTTTTCGAGGAAGAATCGTACATTCGGATTCCTCAGCTTCCCATCCGGGATCTCGGAAAACTCATCTAGAAGGAAGTAGGAATCCGTACGGATGATGCCGCGCTTTCGATCGAATTGTCCGTCATACCTGGCGTTGGCCAGAAGCTCGATGAGCCCCTTTTCATAAGGGGGTGTATCCCGGTCGTGCCGCGGATAAAAGATCCGAAAGAAGAGGGGGAGCATGAGGTACGTGCGAAACCCCTTGGTGATGAGAAACCAGTAGGTCTTTTTCCCCTGGCTTTCCTGCATCAACCGATAGAGCAGGCGCCCGAATGCGTTGAACAGGGCCGGGCTGCCCCAGTACTCCCTGTCGATGATCGTATCGCCGGAGAAGAGCGCCACAACCGGGTCTCCGTCATAAACGGTGTGCATGAACATGTACGTGGAAAAGCCCTGCAGGACGCCCGCATCGTTCATCAGAAGAATGGACCCGTCTTTCTCGCTCAAGTCCTTGAGAAAGGCGGGTTCAGACACGCTGGCGTAGTGCCTCCTCATGATCTCGAGCATTCGCGCCTGGTCCTGTGCGGTCAACGAAGGTAGATCCTTGAGTTCCCCTTTGAGCATCATAGCCTCCCAATCTCGAGGTAGGGGATCCGGGAACGGTCGATGGTCTTTGCGTGTTCCTCATGATCGTGTTCATAAACAAGGTACATCCTGGCTTTGTACAGGATGTGCGGCCTCTTCCTGAGCCTGTCCCGGAGCGGATGTCGCGTATCCATGCCCAGAACGAAATAGGAATAGGATTTCGTCATCTCTGAAACATGGCGCAGGAAACGGTCAAAGATTGCCGGCTGGTTGTCTCGGATACACCAGAAAGAGAGCGTGAAAAAATTGAGAATGGACCCCGGTTTGGCAAGCGCGGGGTAGCCGAACAGGGGGAAGAGGAAGGAAATGGGGTACAGGGTCTTGTAGATCCCCCCGTATCCGCTGAGCACGTACTGCTTGTAACGCCGCTGGTCCCAAACGGCGCCGGCAGCCAGGATCTCGTTCTCCCTGCTGCAGAGGAGGTAAAAATCCCGGTAGCTCAATGATCGGTCCTCGTCCGCCAGATCCGCTGCCTCCAGAACCGGGAAAAACTGGTAGTTTTGCCCCTGTTTCCATAAAAAGTTCACCAGGGGCTCCAGGTCTTTCCGCTCGGCCTGCCTGAAGAGGAAATCCTTTGCCTTGCCTGCCCGCTTCCCGGTGGTCAGGGCATAGGTTTCGTAGTCCCCGAAATACTCGTAGACGGGCATGTTTTTTCGTTTCTTTTCCAGGAGCCTTCTCGCCGTCTCGTTTTCCTCGAGGATCGTGGTGATGTAAAAGGGGACCTGCTTGTCCTTGTGCAGTCCGAACAGGTAGGTGAACCCCTTCGGCAGGAGAAGGTAGCGTCGTCGATATTCCTTCCGGACCCGCAAACCGAACAGGTAGCCGACGTCCGTGGGCTCACCGTCGAGAAACATGGGGTTGATGGAGGTTGCCGCGATGGAGGTGAGCCTGTTCTTCCAGGTGTCCCTGGAAACGAGGATCTCCACGTCCTTCCCCTCTCTCTTGAACGAGGCATAGGGATCCGGCCGGCGGGTAAAGGTCAGGGAGATCTTCCCGTCGAACTCCATGTCCTCCAGGATCTCCAGGATTTCGCCTGCATCCTCCGGCGTTGCAGATCCAAAGATATATCGGCTATTTCGGGAGCTCATCCAACCCTTCTCCCATGGGCAGCCCCATCTTCCCGTCCACTTCTTCCTGCAGCTTCAGGTTCAGGAACCAGAAGTAATAGTAGAGCAGGGGGTCAAAGCTTCTTTGCAACACGGCGAAGCTGCGCTTCAGTATCGACGGAAAGGCGTAAAACCGTTTTCGGGCCTGCCGACAGAGCTGGGACAGCTCCTCCGACGAAAGGCCCTTGGGCCGGAAGGTCACCTTCCCGTACGTGTAACCGGGATCGAGCCACCATTTGTCCTGAATGATCTTCCCCTCCTCCAGGAGCCGTGCGTAGAGCTTGGTCCCGGGCATGGGAAGGAGATGGTTGAAGGCGGCAAAGAAGAACCTGTGCTTCATGGCGAATTCCACGGTCCTGTGGAACAGCGCCTCGGAGTCGTGGTCAAACCCGAAGACGAAGGTGGCATAGATGTTCAGCCCTGCCGCGTGCAAGGTCTCGGTGAGCTCGTCCACATTCCCCAGGCGGGTATTCCACCCCTTGTTCATCTGGTCGAGGTTTGCCTCCTCCAGGGACTCGTATCCGATGAGCATGACCACACACCCGCTCTCCTTGAGCCATCGCAGGAGCTCCTGGTTTCTTGCCATGGTCAGGGATCCCTGGCCGGTCCATTTGATCTTCAGCGGGGCGATGGCCTTCAGCACCTCGACGGCATGTTTCTGATCCGCAACGAAGTTGTCGTCCGCAAAGAAGAAATAGTTCTTGCCGGCCGCCTTGGCCGCCTCGATATCCCGCACGATCATCTCGGCCGGCTTCCGGTGGTAGGTGCCCTCGTGAAAGGCACTGATGGCACAGAACTCACAGTCAAAGAAACATCCCCGTCCGGTTTCCACCACTCCGATCTTGGAGTAGGTTTTGCCGTTGAAGATGCCTCGGTCCGGGACAATGTCGGCATACCTGGCATCGCCCATGTATCGCTCTTTGTGCGTGCCGCTGCGAAAATCCCGCACGATGTCTTCCCAGACCCCCTCGGCATTTCCCATGAGGATGGCATCGGCGTGCTGAGCGACTTCATCCGGACAGATCGTTGTGTGGTAGCCTCCCATCAGGACCTTGACGCCCCGCGTCCAGAACCGCTCGGCAAACGTGTAGGCCCGTCTTGCTGAGTATGCCTCAACCGAAATGGCAACCAGGTCGGTCTT
>CAZSUQ010000236.1:0-7487 GCA_964609935.1 uncultured Thermodesulfobacteriota bacterium
GCAGATTCCTGACTGGCAGGACAGGGTGCTTGCCGCGCTCTCCGATACGGTCTACCTCACCATTGACAGCGACTTTTTTGATCCTTCCCTGATCCCTTCGGTGGGCACGCCTGAACCGGGAGGATTTCTGTGGTACGAATCCCTGGCGTTCCTTCGGAGGCTCTGTTCGGAGAAAAGGGTGGTGGGATTCGACCTGTGCGAATTCTCACCTGTGGAGGGGCTCGTCCATCCCGACTTCACGCTTGCCAGGCTGATCTACAAACTCATCGGTTATGTGTGGAAAGGACGAGCCTGAGGCATCCCCGCCTCCGGAACGAGATCGCTTCCCGAACCGGTAGAAAGCCTTCCGCATAGAGTTGCCCGGAGTTTGTACTCCTTCTCGATGCGTCACCGACCTTGTGCGAAGGAGTCCTCAGGTCTTGTTGTTGACCATGGATGAGTAGGCTTTTTTGCTGCCCAGACCGATCCCCCGGTAACGCTCCACAGAGGTGCGGAAGTCGTCGCTGAAGATCCGTCTTCCGTCAATCACAACAGACCGCTTCATGTGCTTGTGGAAGAGATCCGCGGGCAGATCCTTGAAATCATCCCATTCCGTGAGGATCATGCAGCAGTCCGCATCCTTGAGACATTCTTCGAGCGTTTCCGCGTAATCGATCTTGATGGAGTCCCGGATGAAGCGATCCCTGGCATTGGGGATGGCCTTGGGGTCGTATGCGACGATTTCCGCCTCGTGAGCGTAAAGGTGGTTGGCGATCTTTATACTTGGGGCCTCGCGCATGTCATCCGTGCCAGGCTTGAAGGAAAGCCCGAGCAGGGCGATCTTCTTCTTTTTCAGGGAGCCTTCGAGCTCCTGGAGCGCAATGGCAACCATGTGAGCCGCCTGTTGCTCGTTCACCTCTTCCACGGCTTCCAGCAGCTGTGGCTCGATGCTGCGCGTCCGAGCAAAGGAGATCATGGCCTTCACGTCCTTTGGGAAGCAGGAGCCTCCGTAACCGCATCCTGCGTTCAGAAAGGCGGGGTTGATGCGCCAGTCGGCACCCACCCCTTTGACCACTTCGTAGATGTCCACACCCGGGATGGTCTCGGCAATGCGGGCCAGCTCGTTGACGTAGGAGATGTTCATGGCCAGGAAGGTGTTCCGACCGTACTTCACCATTTCAGCACTCTCCAGGTTCATTCTGAGTACCGGAACATCCTGGCCCTTGTAGACCTCGTTGGAGAAGCTTTGCAGCACGTCCCCGGACCGCTCATCCAGCTGCCCCACCACCACGCTGTCCGGGAACTGGGTATCCTTGACCGCAGCCCCCTGGCGCAGGAATTCAGGGCTCATGCATACCCCGAAGTCCTTGCCCGCCTTTTTCCCTGAGTGTTCCTCCAGCAAAGGGAGGACAAGGTTGCGGGTGGTACCCGGTACAACAGTGCTTCGGGTGACGATGAGCGTGTAACCATCCTTATTGCGGAGCGTCGAACCAATGGCTTCAGCTGTTTCCCTGATCAACCGAAGGTCCGCTTCCCCGCTCATGAGGCTCGGCGTGCCCACGGCGATGAAGAGAATATCCGATTTCATGACGGCTTCTTCTCTTCCGTGTACGGCTCTGAGGGTGCCGTCTTTCACGGTCTTCTCAACAAGCGGGTCCAGATCCTCTTCAAAAAAGGGAGCCTTCCCGGCATTGATGGCTTTCACCTTGGTCTCATCCTGCGTGGAGGTGAGAACAGGGATGCCACGGTCTGCGAAAACAGCTGCAGCCACGAGGCCGACGTAACCGGTTCCCAGTATTCCGATTGTGGGCTTTGACATGTGCTTGAACCTCCGTTGTCCACTGTAGCCAATCGTCTGCTTTGCGCACGAAAAGGAGTGGGATATGTTGTAGGGTTTTCGAGTTTTGAAAAAAAAGATGTAGTTTAATTTTATAGCAGAGCCACCCCAAGAAGTAAAACGCGCTGAATGAAAACGCGCGGCCATACGTCTCCTCTTGAAGAACACGGGTTGGGGGAGAGACAAGCGCCTTGAATTGAAAAGAAAAAGGGGGGCGGGATCTTCCCCGCTCCCCCATTCTCGGTCTTTTGTTAATCTTCAGTTCTCTCTAACAGATTCGGATGTTCGATCTCTTATTTATGCCGGTCTTTGGCCTGGATTGGAGCAACGTTTGACCCCATCCAGGGAAAGGTTGCATCATGTTCGATTCATCCTGCGGCGTAGCCCGAAGATGAACAGGCCAGGGATCCCGTAAAGGAGTCCGTTCACGGCAACATGGGCCGCCAGGGAGTTGCTCCCCTGGTCCTGGACCGGACCCATGGAGGCATCCACATCCTCTACCCGGATACCAAGTGCCCTGGTGATGAAGCTCCCACAGCCGATGTCGAGTGCGCGGTCAAGGAGATCCTGGGGCGTGGGACCAGGGTACCCCCCGTCGGCTGTGGTGGCCGTGTAGCTGTCAAAAACCGTTCCGTTCACGTATTTGCACTCCATGGTGTAGGACACCGAGGTTACGTCCAGCCAGCAGTAGTGATGGACGCTTTCTCTGTACACGATGTCCCAGCCGTCGGGAGTGTAGGGGTCGATGTATCCATAAAGGCCGGCGCCACCCCCTCCGGTGACGATGTGGTGCACACCGTTCACGATGCCATGCTCGTAGAGATGGTTGTGACCGTTGAACACCGCATCCACATTGTAATTTTCAAGCTTGTCCAGCAGGCTGGTCAGTACCGAGAGGTTCGGCTTGTGAGAGGTGGAGGTGGACACGCCCGGAGCATGAAAGAGTACGAAAATGAAGTCGATATCCGGGTTGTCCCGTGCGGCCTGGAGTTGCTCGTCAATGTATTCGCCCTGTATTCCTCCGAGAGGTCTCTCCGTGTTGAGCACGAGGAAAAAGGCATTCCCATACGGGAAGGCGTACCAGAAGCTGTTGTTTGCACCGGAGTCGAAGTACTTCCCGTAGAGGCTCGGCAGGAAGATTTCCCCTGACTCATGGTTTCCGAAGCTCGGGAGGAAAACCGTGTTCGCCAACATTTCCTGCTCGATTCCAAAAAAAGTGTCCCAGTCTGCTTCAATCTCACCGCTTGCAATAAGATCGCCGCTGTTGAGATAGAGGTCCGGGTATCCGTCATTGGCGATAATGGCGTCCACCACCTGCTGGTGGGCGGCATGGCCGGAACGTGTGTCCCCCACCACGGCAAAGGTGAAGGATTCACCGGCCGGCGGCGCCGTGTAGAATGTGCCCTCGCGGGAGGTTCCCTCATGGGTCAGGCGATAGTAGTAGAGGGTGTTTTGGGTCAACCCGGTCAACTCCGCCGCATAATATTCATCAAAGGCAAATCGTTTCGTTGCCGGAACAGAGCTTCCATAGGAAGGGGAGATGCCATACTCCACCAGGCCGTTATCGTCAGGATCGTCCCCTTCGTAGAGGAGATCCACTGAGTTGGCTGTAATATTCTGGAGCCATGGCCCCTCATCCAGGCCTGCATATCCGGGTTGAACAAGGAGGAGGGAAAGAAAAGCGAACATCACGAAACTCAATCGGCGGACAGTCAAGAATGCCATGCGTTTTCTCCTCTGCTCTGTCATGAAGAAATTCACGTAGACCCACTCGAGCCCTACCTGCAGTACGATGACGTACTTTGTGGATTATAATGGATTTGTTATGAAACCGCAAAGGAAAAACATTGTTTGGAAGGTCGAGACAACATGTTCTTAAGGGAACAAGGACTTATGGCCCGATTTCTCCGTTAGGTATTACGGATTGCTTAATAAAAAGGGGGCCGATCGGCCCCCTTTTTCAACAAGACGACGGGATTCTTCACGGCCCTACGCGCAGCAAGCGCTGGTCCTCGTAGAGGCTCTGGGGGACGAGGTACGCGCCCGTGTTCTGTCCTTCCGCATAATCCTCAGGCTCGCTTCCCTCGGCCGAGCCGCCGATCAACGCCGTATTGAGAAGCATGCTCTGCGTTCCGATGATGTAGCCCCATCCATACTGCCAGGAGCGTATCACGCCTCCGCCGGAGGTGTTCCAGTAGACGCTCTCCGTCACGGTGAGGCCTGCGCCTGAGCTCCAGTCCTGGCGGTTTCCGCCATACCACCCGTCCTGGATCGTGCACTGGTCCACTAGGCAGGCCATGGCAAGGGAGTGGTGGTATTCCGAGTGGCATGCATACCCGAGGGTGTCGAATTCATTCGAGAGACAGTTGCCCTGGTCGCTGTCGCATCTCAGCCAAACGCAGCCGGTGGTGCCGAAGTCCCAGTTCTGGATGAAGTTGTGTCTTCCACGGATCCCCACACAGTCGCGGGTGAGCACCTCATTGCTCTTTGAGATCTCGAACAGGTAGCCGCAACCACCGCCGCCGCGGTTCTGAGCCTGCTCCATCCGGCAGTCGGTCACCGTGATTCGCTTCGAGGAGAGGATGTAGATACCGCCGCTCTGCAGGTGGTAACCGGTCCCGGCCGCCACCGGGGATTCAAAGGAGTGCACATTGTTGACCCAGCAGTCCACGGCGTTCTGAAAGGCGAGCACGTGCACACGCTCGAAATCCCATGCGGCAGACCAGTCCACGGCATTGGACAGGGCGAGATGTTCAATGCCGCAATCGGTCAGGTACCCGGATTCCTCTCGAATGCTCGCCGAGTCGCGGGTCTTGGCCGGGTACCGAAGGGGAACGTCCAGGGTGACTTCATGGGGCGTCACCGTGTCGTTTACAGCCACCACCTGTCTTCGAAAGAAGGGCTTCCACTGGCCGTTGAAGGAATACCAGGTTCCGGTCATGTTGTGTTCTGCCACGAAATCATCGGTGATGACCCAGCCCACATTCACGTGTTCTCCCACGGTCAATCCGCTGGAGTCGTGGACCTTGACCACAAAGGATTGATTGACGCCGTCCTCGGCCAGCAGGATTTCGGCTCCCCCGCTGGTGGATTTGGAGAAGGTAATGCTCCTTTTGCTCGCCATGTTCGTGTCCCGGGTGAAGTAGACCTGGGTCTGGCCGGGCCCTTCTCCCCGGATCACCACGCCGGAGTCGGAGACGCTCAGCAGGTCGTCACATCGGTAGAGCCCCGAAGGGATGAACACGATTCCGCCGCCTGCCGCTCCCGCGTCGTCGATCGCCTGTTGAATTGCAGCGGTGGCGTCGGTTGCGCCGCTGTTGTCGGCATTGTAAGGGGCAGCGGTGACATCATAGACGGCTCCGGGTGGCGTGGTCGGAGGGTCCTCTCCATTGTGATTGCCTGCAAAGGTGAAATCGTGAAGAAAACGCCCTTCTCCATCCTGGTAACCTGGGGTCCAGCCCTCAGGGTAGAGTGTACTTCTCCAGGGTTCCGTGGGGGGGCACCCGGGGAGCGTGATGGTCATGAAAAGAAAGAGGGGTATCAGAAGAGCGATCCTTATCCCTTGCACAGGCTTGAACGTCATGGCAGCTCCTTTACAATCATGCATTTCCTCGGTTCCCGACCCTTCAGGAGATACGCTTCTATCAGACCCTTCGGAAAGGAAGAGTCGCACACGAATATATCAACATGTTATCTCCTGAGAAGGCCCTTTGCAAACCGCCATGAAGGAACAGAAAGTTGAAATGACGGACACATGGTTGCTCTTTATCCCAAGAAAGAAGGTGCGGAATACGGCGTGCATCCACTTTGACAGGAATCAAGGTTGAACGCATAGTAGGGACGTACAAAGCAACGCATGCAATATGTGCAGCCTGGACCTGTTCTGCAGGTTTCCGTACACGAGAACTGCCAGGGTAGATCATTCAGGGCCCTGTGAAAATATGTGGCAAATCATATTCTGCCGAGCGAACCGGAGAAGAGCATGGAAAGGAAGTTCCTGCTGGCGCTGCTGATCATCGCCCTGCTGTCCGTACCGCTGTCGTTGTCCGCGGAGGATCATAAGGGCGCCTCGCCTCCTGCAAGGGTGGTGGTTTCCGAGGTCACGACAGAAAACATGCCCCCCATGGGCACATTCGTGGGTACGGTTTTCTACAGCGAGGTGTCGGACGTGGCCACCGAGGTGGCGGGGATCGTGGAGAGGGTCCGCACCGAAGAGGGGCAGAAGGTCGAAAAGGGAGAGGTCTTTATCCGACTCAATGCGGACATCATGAAAAAGAGGCTTCAAGCAACCAAGGCCGGTTATGAACAGTCCCTTGCCGAACTCGAAAAGGCAAGGCTGGATCTCGTCAGGGTGGAGAACCTTTACAAGCAGCAATCCGTGGCGCAACAGCTCTACGACGAACACCGATTCCGCGTGAAATCCCTGGAAAAGAAGGCCGAAAGCCTCCAGGCGGAGACGGAAGGATTGAAGGCGGAGGTTGAGAAGAAAACCGTGCGGGCTCCGTTCACGGGCGTGATTCTCAAGAAATACCTCGACCGGGGGGAGTGGGTGTCTTCCGGGCAGCCTGTGGCAAGGCTCGCAAGAGACGATACACTCGAGGTGGTGGTGGATGTGCCGGAAGCGGCCATACGGTTCGCCCGGTCAGGGGACAAGGTACAGGTCGTGGCGGGTGGGCTGGAGATCGTGGGGACCGTCTTTGCCTTGATCCCGCAGGGGGACCTTGCAACGAGGACTTTCCCGGTCAAGATTCGTGTGCCTCAAATGGGACACCTGATGGAGGGGATGGAGGCGAAGGTGACGCTCCCCGTGGGAGAGGGGCGATCAGCCTTTGTGGTCCCTCGCGATGCGCTGGTCTCTGTATTCGGCGTTGATACCATCTTTATCGTTCAGGATTCCACTGCACAGGCAACCCCGGTAGAGGTCATGGGGTTTCAGGGAGGGAGCGTGGGTATCCGTGCCAAGGGACTTGAAAAGGGAATGAAGGTCGTCACCAAGGGGAACGAGCGCCTGCAGGCCGGCCGGCCGGTGGAGATCATCCAACCGTAGTTTCCAGGCCCTTTCCGATTTGCCCCTGTCGAATGGATAGGATTCGTTTTCGAACGTGCCCTCCGGTGATGCAACGGAGTAAGGAATGGATGTTGTAAGGTTTTCCATTGAGAAGCCTGTCCCGGTCATGGTGGGGATCATCCTCGTTGTCCTTTTCGGGTTGGTGGGCCTCTTCAATATGCCCTACCAGCTCAGCCCCACCGTCATCGAACCGGAGATTACGGTCACCACCCTGTGGCCGGGCGCCACACCCTATGAAGTGGAAAAGGATATTCTGAACGAACAGGAAAAGGTGCTCAAGGGGATTCCCGGCCTCGTGGAGATGGAGGGGTCGGCCATGAACAACCGGGGAACCGTAACCCTCCGGTTCAAGGTGGGAACCGACGTGGACAACGCGGTTCTCAGGATCTCCAACAAGCTCGATGAAGTCCCTTCCTACCCGGAGAACGTGGAAAGGCCCGTGATCCTGGCAACCGGAGCGGCCGCCTCACCGGTGATCTGGGTGGTTCTGAAATCCGAAGAGGAAAATCCCGTACCTGCTTACCATTACAAGACCTTTTTCGAGAACGAGATCAGGCAGTACCTCGAAAGGGTGGAAGGTGTTGCAGAACTCTTTGTGGGCGG
>CAZSUQ010000237.1:0-7465 GCA_964609935.1 uncultured Thermodesulfobacteriota bacterium
GACGCAGCGGCCTTTGGGCCTGCCTTCTACCTGCATGCCGCCCTCGAGATGAACCGTGCAGACTACCTGTCCATCGCCCAGGCGGCCCGCGGTTACAATTATCTAACGGTTGAGCGTGCAGGAAGTGAGATCTTCTGGTACCTCAGGAACATCGAAGAGGTCTTCATGGCCACGATGGGACTGGTGGAATACGCCGGGGTCTCCGGAGAGGCCGGGCTCGTCGAGAGCATTGACGACCTGATTCGCCCCACCGACTTTGCCGTCCGGCTTCTCGGCGATTACGTGAACATCAGCATCGGCGAATTCGCCGCAGACCTCTACGGCCCCACGGCGATCACGGCCGGAATCGCGCTCATCTACCTGCAGTACGCCACCTACCTGGATACACCCGCTCGGGGGGAGCGCATCAGCCGGGCGGCCGCCATCGTCCAGGCCATCGATGAACAGGCATGGGACACGAACCGCTACCGGTTCGCGCCCGATGAGGATCAACTCTTTCTCTACCCCAACGCCATCATGCTCTCAGCGCTCAACCGCCTTTACCAAGTGACCGGAGAGGCGCGATACCTGGAGCGGGCGGAAGAGGTGTACCAGGGCATCCAGCCTCTCCACGACACGGAAAAGGGGTTCTATCGTTCCCCTTACAGCCAGGAGTACCAGGGAGCGGAAACCGACGAGTACAGCACCCTTTCGAGCCAGAACTATATGATGATCGGGCTTATCCTGATGTACCAGAACACGGACGACGAACGTTACCTGAACGACGCGCTGTCCATTTTGGATCACGTGCGAACCCGGCTGTACGACAGGCAAGAGGGCAAGCTCCTGCATCACTGGGTCGACGGCCGCATCGCGCACCCGGACGACCCGGATTACTTCTGCTCCGGATGCAACCTGCAAACCCTGTACATCCTCTGGTATCTGCAGGAAGAGGTTGGTATCCCGGTACCCTAGCCCCAAAACAAGCGGGGATTTCGTAGCGAGGGAGCCGCAGTAAGAATCCTCGCTTGTTTTGGGGCTAACCCTGAATGCCCTGGAGGAGAGAGAGATGCCAGGCTTTCCGGTCCGTCCGGAGAAAGAGATTCAACGGCTCAACAAGCTGCAGGCCGAGTACTTCGGCAAGATCACCCACTTCTTTGACCCACCCCTTCCCGAAGGCGTTCCGGAGCGCCTGGAGAGGATCGTGGAAGCTGCCGGGATCAAGCCCTCAGACACCGTGCTGGATGTGGGCACGGGAACGGGCATCCTGATTCCTCTCATCAAGGCCAGGGAACCCGCAGAGGTCATGGCCAATGATCTGACCCAGGCCATGCTCGATTCGGTGCAGGAGAAACATCCCTCGGTGAGAACGATTCCGGGCGCTGTCCGGGGATTGGACCTGCCGGATCGAGCCCTTGATGTGGTCTTTGTCAATGCCTGTTACTCCAACATCATTGACAAGCACAAGACCTTCGGTAATCTCACACGCATGACCCGTCCGTCCGGACGTGTTGTCATCAGTCACCCCCTGGGACGCGCCTTCATTGAAGAGCTGAAGCTTCAGGTTCCCTTTCCGCTGGATGATTTCCCTCCGGATGAGGAAGAAGCCATGGACCTTTTCTCTCCCTACGGTTTTCACGTAACATGGCTCATCGATGAGGAAGCACTCTATATCCTCAGGCTCGAGCGCAGGGCCGAATGAGGGACGCGCCGTCCCGAATAGGCAAGGGATTCAAAGCGGATCATGGAAGAACTCACAAACACCCTGTCCACCTTCTGGATGATCTTTTCTCTCTCCTTTGTGGTGGCCATGACCGGTGCCATGTCACCGGGGCCTCTCCTCACCTACACCATTATCAAGTCCGCGAAAACCAGGAAACGCGGCTACCTGGTGGGATTCTGGGTCATTGCAGGTCATGCGGTCCTGGAGATGGCGATCATCGTGTTTCTTCTCCTGGGCTTCTCCTTTGTGCTGAAGAACATGCTGGTAGTCCGGATCATCGGTGTGGTGGGAGGAGGGATTCTCATCACCTTTGGACTGAGCATCATCCGGAGTGTGATCCAGGGAAGGATCCAGACCGATTTCCTGGATCCGGCAGAAGAGGATGCGGGTGCAAACGTACAGAACACGCACAACGACTCAAAAGGATCCGGGGGAATGGAAAACCCTGTTGTGGGCGGGATCCTGGTCTCCATGGCCAATCCGTACTGGTGGGTGTGGTGGGCAACCATCGGGCTCGCCTTCATGGCACAGTTCGATATTACCTTTCGAACATGGCCCAAGCTCGCGGCCTTTTTCATCGGGCACGAAGCCGGTGATCTTCTCTGGTACCTGATCGTATCCTTTCTTGCCTTTTTCGGGTTGAGGCATCTGAACCGCAAGATCTATTACGGTATCCTCCTCTTTTGTGCAGCCTTCATGATCCTGTTCGGGGTCTACCTGGGCCTCTCCCCTTTTCTTCGCTCCGGGGTCTAACAGGGCGTCCCAGCGAAATTTTCCCAGCCTCTACGTTAAGAAAACCACGGAATCTGTCGATCCCCAAAAAGAGGTGAAGAAGCGGGAAAGCCCGTCCATAAGGGAAAACAGGTTTCTTTTCGCAGGCTGCCCGGCCTGTGAGGTGTCTTCCCTGAAAATGATGTGGAAGAAAGGATTCTTTTATGGAGCCCCTCAAGATTCTTCTGCTCGACAAAGAACCTGAGACCCTGGACTTTTTACGTGAACGTTTTCGCAGGGAGGAGGATCGGATCGTTCCCTGCAAGGACCCGTCCGAGATGAACGTGTTTCTTTCAAAGGAGATGCCGGACGTGATCATACTGGCCTCCGACTGGACCGATAACGGGGTCGGGATGCTGGATGATCTGAAGAAGGAGTGGGAGGACCTTCCGGTCATCTACGTCAGCAAGCAGAACGCGGTCCCGCACGTAGTGGATGTGATGAAAAGAGGGGCAAGGGATTATTTCCTGAAGCCTCTCAAGCAGGGCGGGATCGACAAGGCCGTTCTCCAGGCGGCAAAGGAGGCGAGGCTCCTCCGGAAGGTCAATCAGTTCCAGGAACTTTGCGAGCGTCAGGGACAATGCGAAGGGCTGATCGGTGTGAGCTATCCCATGCAGCGGATCTACCGGATGATCGAATCCGTGGCCCAGGGCGACGCAACGGTTCTGGTGACCGGGGAAAGCGGGGTGGGGAAAGAGCTCGTTGCACAGGCGATCCACCGCAAGGGCCTGAGGAAGACAAACAAGTTCATTGCCGTGAACTGTGCAAGCATCCCGAGGGAACTGCTGGAAAGCGAGCTGTTCGGATATGAAAAGGGCGCGTTCACCGGGGCAAACCGACGGCACACGGGCTGCTGTGAATCTGCCGACAGGGGGACGCTGTTTCTGGATGAGATCTGTGAGATGGGGCCTGAAATCCAGGCGAAGCTTCTTCGTTTTCTCCAGGAAAGAAGCTTTCGTCCACTGGGCAGCGACCGAACGGTGGAGGTGGACACGCGGGTGATCTGCGCCACCAACCGGAACCCCTATGCCGAGGTTCAAGCCGGCAGGTTCCGTGAGGATCTCTATTACCGCATCTCCGTGATCCCCGTGGAGGTCCCTTCGCTGCGGGAGCGCAATGAAGACATTACTATCCTGGCCATGAAATTCCTGGAGGAGTTCTCCTCCAAGTACGACAAGTACTTTTACGACTTTTCCGCAGAGGCCATGGAACAGATCGTTGAATACCCATGGCCGGGCAATGTGCGCGAGTTGAAGAACACCATCGAGCAGGTCGTGGCCCTGAACATGGGGTCCCAGGTTATCGAACGGTACCTTCCGGAAAAGCTGCGCAAGGTCAGACCCATAAGCAGCGCGAAATCCGTCGAGACGGAGGTAGAGGTGGGTGGAGATGCGAACCGCAGGATCGTTCGTCTGCAGGAACTCGAGAAGCACGCGATCCTGCAGGCACTGAAGATCTGCCAGGGGAACATCAGCGAAGCCGCCCGTAAGCTGGGACTGGGCCAGGCCACGCTGTACAGGAAGATCAAGAAATACGAGGAGCAGGCGCAGGATGAGCAGCAGCTGGATCAGGCCTGCGCATCTTGAGGTGACGGGTTCGCCCGCATATTGCAGTGAACATTCGAAGGGGTTCCAACCCCTGCCTCTGACATGATGATCTGGAAATCCTTGGTCCTCACGATCCTGGCCGCCTGTCTTCAGGTTCTGATCTTTCCGAATTTCGGATTCGCCCCCCTTGCCTGGATTATGCTTCTGCCCCTTCTGGCTGCGTTCGAATCCAGGGGCGTTCTTGCCTCCTTTTTCCTGGGATGCCTTTTCGGCCTGATCATGGCCGGAGGGATTACCACCTGGTTGTACTATTCGGTGGTGCACTACTTTTCCGTGAAACCCCTGCTCGGGGTCGTCTTTGTCGTTGCCGTGTGGCATTTCTACGCAGCGAACTACACGGGCCTGTTCGGAGCCCTCATGGCCGTGTGCCGGCCTCTGGTTCAGAGAAGAGTCGGCGTTCTCCTGGTTCCCTGCTTCTGGGTTGCCTGCGAGATTCTGCGGGCCAACTGGATCGCAGAGGATCCCTGGGGCCTTCTTGGATATTCCCAGTACAGGGTCCTGCCCCTGATTCAGGTCGCGGACATCACCGGGGTCTACGGCATTTCCTTCCTGGTTGCGCTTGGCAGTGTGGCTCTTTACCGGGTTTTGGTTGCCTTGTTCAAGAAGGGGGGGGACCCAGGGCTCTCCTCGTGGACCGGCAGGGACTGGGGGATCAGCGTCTTCCTGCCCTGTGTCCTGATTGGGTCTGCCTTTCTGTACGGCCATGTACGCCTTGACGAGTACACGGCTGCAATAAAAGGGAAGGACGGGATCCGTGTGGCATCGGTCCAGGGGAACATCAAGCGCGAGTACCGCTGGCGATCGATTTACTACGGGAAAAACCTTTCAAAATACATCCGCATGAGCAAAAAACCGGAGGTGAGGGAAGCGGATCTGGTGGTCTGGCCTGAAAACGCCGTGAATTTCCATCCGGATCGCGACTCCATGTATCTCAAGTTCATCACCAGGTCCATGGCGAATCCCTCCAGGATCCTTCTCACCGGGGCACCACACATGGTGAAGCCCGGGGAATCCGGAACCGTTGGGAATTTCAATTCCGCTTACAGGATCACTGCCGATGGGATCCAGGAGATTTACAACAAGATGCGCCTCATGCCCTATTCGGAGCGCAAGCCGTCCTGGCTGAGAAAAACGTTGAAGTCGCCGGGTGAGGCGCCTTCCGCCTTTGTGGCCGGTGAGGAATACACGGTCTTCTCCCTCCCGGACAGCCGGTTTTCCACGCCCATCTGTTTCGAGATGGTCTACCCGGAACTGATACGGGGCTTTGTACGTAACGGTGCCCAATTTCTCGTGAACATCTCCAACGACTCGTGGTTCGGAAAGGGTGCAGGCCCTGATCAGCATCTCATCTTCTCCACGATACGCGCCGTGGAGAACCGCCGTTACGTGGTTCGAACGGCCAACACGGGCATCTCCGCCTTTGTGGCCCCCACGGGCGAGATCCTGAGCCGAACCGAACTGGACCAGGATGCGGTTCTCTGCGGAGACGTGGTTCCCCTTGAAGAGATGACCCTGTACACCCGCAGGGGGGACCTCTTTGCCATTGCCTGTTCCCTGGTCACACTCTTCTCTGTCCTTGCCTGCGTATTCCGCAAATCACCTGCTTCGGACTGAAAAAGCAATTTGCACCCTTGCTCAATTTCCTTCGGGAAACACCGCGTTTCCAGGTGCTCTTGAGGGAAAAAAAAGTAAAATAAACCGCTCTTTTTGCCGATAAAGTAAGAGGAAAAAGATAAGGAGGATAGGGGTCCGGTGCCTTTTTTTTGACTGAGCAAGGTACGAGCATGACGGACAACGGAATCCCATGAAGGAATATCTGCAAAAAAGAAGACTTCCAAACGAGATTTGCCTGCTTTCCATCCTCGCACTGGTTTGTGCGGGAATCTTCATCACCTGTTTTTACAACACCACGCAGTGGGTCGGGAAACCTTTCCCGGGCTTCCTGCTCATGAAGAATCGTGTGGTTCCGGCTGCAGGGCTGCCTCACTGGAGCGGTCTTCAGGCGGGCAAGATCTTCATGGGCGAGCTGATCTCTGTGGATGGGCGCCCCGTCTCATCCTCAGAAGAACTCCGCGAGTTCGTGCGTACACTGGAACCGGGAACCCCGATCGTGTACGAATTTCGCCGGGGTGAAGAGCATTTCTCCCTGACCATTCCGGTGATGCAGTTCACCCAGCGGGATTTCATGCTTCTGTTCATCTTCTATTTCATGAACGGGCTCGCCTTCCTGCTGATCGGATTCGTTGTGCGCGTGGTCCGGCCCGACAACCCCGCAAGCCTTGGGATGTTCTGTGTGGGGGTCGGTTCAGGCCTATGGGCCACCACAGGGTGTGATCTCTACGGGCCGCACTGGTTCTTCCGGATCCATGTATTCATGGAGTGCTTCATGCCCGCTGCGGTCATCCACCTGTCACTTGTCTTTCCCGAGACGTCGCGCTGGGTCCGAAGACATCCGGCCCTTCTGGGAATCCCCTATGTGATTGCCGGTGTACTGGTATGCATTTACGAGGGCTTCCTCTATGCCCCGGGCCTGTACGTGCTCTCTCACAACCTGGCCACCTATTACTTTGCCGCTTCGCTTGCTTCCATGCTGATCATGATATCCGTGTGGTACCTGAAGACCGAGAGCATGCTCACCAAGCAGCGGATCCGGGTGCTTTTCCTCGGCTACTTTGCAGGGCTTTTCCTGCCTGCCCTGATCATCCTCGGCAGCGTCTACATGCAGGGGTCCTTCTCCTTCACGCTCATCAGCTTCTTCACGATCCTATGGCCCGTCTCCGTGGGCTACGCCATCCTGAAGCACGACTTCTTCGACATCGACGCCGTGGTGAAGCGCTCCCTGTACTATGTGAGCCTGACCACGTCGATCCTCGCGGTCTACGTGGGCGTGCTCTTTGTCCTGAACCTGTTCTTTCACGGGACTTCGGTTTCGCAGTCCCCATACTTCCCGCTGGTCTTCTGTCTCGTGATCCTTCTCGTGTTCAACCCGCTCAAGCAGCGGCTGCAAAGGACCATCGATCGCGTCTTCTTCCGTATACGATATGACTACCAGGAGACCGTTGAGTCCGTGAGCCGGGCCATGACCTCCCTGCTCGACGTGGATGAGATCGCAGACACCCTGTTGACCACGGTGACGGATACCATGCTGGTCAATGACGGGGTCGTGGCGCTGAGAGGCGCCGGTGCGGCCACGGGTCGGGTCTACCAGAGGAGAGAGCGGACGGAAGAGGTCCGGGATGAAGCGGTTCGGGAACCGAGTATCTCCCTGCTGCAGGCCCTGGAGGAGAAGCCTGCGGTCCTGACCGCCTATGACATGGAGGAAAACCGTGCGTTGCAGAGGTATCGAAAGAGCGCTTTTCCTCTCATGTCTTCCCTGGGCCTCATT
>CAZSUQ010000238.1:0-3853 GCA_964609935.1 uncultured Thermodesulfobacteriota bacterium
CTGAAATTTTTCCCCCTTTTATTTTCTCTCTCCGCCCTCTTATTTTGGACCCCAGGAAACAAAAAAATCCTAATATTTCCTGGAGGGACCATGAGTGCGAATACCGACCTGCGTGTGGGGGCAGTCGCCCAACTGTGCGAAGCATGTACCGATACTGTCAGGAATTATGATCGCAAGGGCTTGATCACGTCCTACAGGGATCGCAATGGACACAGGCGGTATCGCCTCGAGGAGGTACTTAAATTACGGCGAATCCTAGTTTCGAAGCCTCTTCCGAACCCGAGGAAGGAGGTGCAGAAATGAGAAAAGCCCTCAAACTTTCTAATGACTGTGCTTGGGGTGGAACTTACGACCGGGAAAAAGATGACCCAATGCCCAAGGAACCGTACTCCTTGCGAGCACAGGTGGCCGGGGCCATCCTCAATGCGTATCTGCAGGGGTTAATCGATCGGGATCTAGCATATTCATTGCTTGCCACCCTAGGCCTCATGCCGGAAGAAACGATCAGCGGGGCAATCAGTGAACAGGATAGAGTTCGGTGATGCCTTCCAATCCACAAAAAGAAAACGGGTACACCCCGATCGCCAATGAAATCATGGAAGCGTTAATGCGGATCAATCTATCTCCAGCCGAAACCAGGGTGCTCTGGTACCTGTTCAGGAAAACGTACGGGTGGGGGAAGAAATCAGACACGATTTCACTTTCACAATTTGCAAAAGCTACTGGATTGAAAAGACAAAATGCGCAGCGGGCGCTCAAGGCTCTTGCATCAAAATCAATGATAATTGTAATCAGGGGTGATGACAGAAAGCCGCTAACATACCGATTTCAAAAGGATTATAGCCGATGGTCTCTGTCATCAATTCCGATGACAGGGAGAAAAACTGTCATCAGGGGTGATGACAAAACTGTCATCAGTTCTGAGGCCCACAAAAGAAAGGAAAGAAAAAAGATTACCGGGAACAAGCAAAAGCGTGCCCGGTCTCCGAAGCAAACGAATTCTGAAATCAGAATATTCATCGACTGGTGGTGCGAAGAGTATCGGAAGCTGAAGGGCATCCCCTATCATGTCACAGGATCTAAAGAGGCCCCGCTCATTCAGAAGCTTCTGAAGACCTATCCCCGTGACCAACTGACCACCATGGCATCGGCCTTCCTCCGAAGCGATGATCCTTTCATTCACCGGGTAGGATTCGGAATCGGCATCTTTGTCAGCCAAATAAACAAGTTCGCACAGCAAACAATATCTCAAAAACCTTTAGAAACCATCCCCACGGATGAGGCGTTGCGGAGAATGGCAGATGGAACGCTCTAAGCGGCAGTACGTCGAGAAGATGCTTTATGCCCCGGAGGCGGAAAAGATCCTCATCGGGCAGTTTCTGATGAACCAGGACAACTTCTACCTGAATGTGTACGAGAAACTTCGGTCGGAAGATTTCTATGAGAAGCGATGGCAACTAACCTACCAAGCGGCCCGGGAGCAGTTTGCGGAAACCGGGAAGATCGACTGGGGGAGGATCTCCGACCAGGTGCAGGAAACTGGGGGGTCCGTGGCATCCATTGCATCTGTGGTGGATGATGCGGAACTGTACCGTCATCTTTCCTGGCCGCTTACGAAGGTTCTCTCCTTCTCCAGAAGGAGGACGCTTCACCAAACGCTTGAGAAACTCCAGGGGCTGATCGGCACGGTCGACGACGATCAGGAGATTTTTAATCAACTCGTAGAACTTGGGACTTCTGGGCGGAGAGTCCAGGGGAAGGTCTATTCCGGGAAGGAGTTGACTGACCGGATTCTAGACCGTCAGGCTAAACGGCAGAAGATTGAGGACACCATCGAGGGATACCGTACCGGATTTGAAATCCTAGACCAGCATATCGGGGGTCTTGTCCCTAAGAGGCTCACAATTGTTTCCGGGCCTTCGGGGCATGGAAAAACTGGTCTTGCCGTGAACTGGCTGGTGTATATATCCGTGCGCCGGAGAATCCCAGGTGTCTTTGTGTCCCTGGAGATGGACACCCGGGACGTGGAGGACAGGGCTGTCTGCGTACTGTCTGGTTGGGATGCACGGCAGATAAAAAGCGGATGTCTAGACAATGCGGTCCAGAACGCCTTGGGGGCCATTGGGGACGGGGCATTGTTCATTACAGATAATTACCCCCGGGATATCTACGATGTCTGCGCCCTGGTAGAGCGGTACGCCTTGGTCCACGGTATCCGGTACTTCATTCTGGATTACATCGGGGAGGTCGTCAGGGACAATATTAAGCAGCGGGAAGATCGTGATGAACGTTTCGCCCGATGGGTGAAGATGCTCCGGGACGTGTGCAAGAGATTGGAAATTCACGGCATCATTCTCGCACAAGTGAATTATGAAGGAGCCTTGGCCGAATCCAAGAAGATGGCACATATCGCTGATGCCTGGTTGCATTTTCAACGGAAGGGGTCGGAGCACCTCATCGAGTGCCGGAAGAACCGTTTCGGTCCTGCGGGGTATCGCTATGAAATTGAATACGACCGAGGAACCCAGAGGATGAAAGAAGTAGGGATTAAACAAGAGAAAAAATAAGAGTATCACAGAACATTATAAGGCACCTATATACCTCAATTTTAGGGAAACAGTACCGTGCAACTGCTTAAACCCGGGGAAGTGGCGGATCAACTCAAGGTGGCGACGGTCACGATATACAAATGGGCTGAACGTGGTGTACTCCCCTGCGTCCGTATCGAGGGGGTGATCCGTTTTGTTCCAGAAGATGTGGCAAGGCTCATAAGAGAGCGACGTTCCGGAAGTAAAGAGACAACCTAAGGGATTTCAAATCCCCCGGGCATGAAAACGGCCGAAAAACATAAATAGGAACATACACTTACGAACAGGCTTTTTTCCGTTGACCATATTTTGACCGGTACCAGGAGCAAGAGAAAGAAGCAGAGATAACAGATGAACAAGCAACCTAAAAAGAAAACCCGAGAAGAAGTGATGATGCAAAACCTGATCAATACCCGCCCGGGGCGGAAACCGAACGAGTCCCACGGTGGTCACACCATCTACCGGAGCCTGATGCGGGGCGAGACATTGGACCGGCGCACCCGGCAGGGCAAGCTTTATCACCAGGTCCGGGAAAGGTACCTCGAAGAGGCTGGGGGTATGGAAAACGTGTGCCAAGGTGCGTTGAACATCTTGGATGCGAGCATTTTACCGAAGCTTTTGCTCTTAGCGGAAATAAATAACTTTGCCATGTCCCAGGAAAGCGTATTCGACAAGGAAGGCGGTCTTCTCCCATGTCTCGGGCAGAATTACCTGGCGTACTCCAATGGGCTTCGTCGGGATATTGAAACCTTCTACGACATGATCGGTCGGCAGAAGTATCCCGGCTTGGATTTGATGGAATACCTGAAGAGTTTGAAGGAAGCAGCACAGTGAACATCATCAATGCCATTCGAGATCCAAATCTGTTCGGCGGCTTCTTCCGTGACCCGGATACCTGGAAAAGCTGGGAGACGTTCCTGCGGGCCATTTTCGCCTTGCCCATGGACCAGGAAGGGGTTGGCCTGTACCGGGCCTGTACGGGCCGTTCTCGTGCGCCTGAGAGGCCCTTGCGGCAGGTGTTTACTATAGTGGGGCGACGTGGTGGGAAGAGTTGGATCGTATCGGTGGTGGCTTGCTACCTGTCGTTATTCTTCGACTACAAGCCGTATCTGAACCCCGGGGAGACCGGCCATGTGGTGATCCTGGCAAAGGATCGCAGGCAGGCGCAGGTAATTTTCCGGTACGTGAAAACGATACTCACCATGAACCCCCTTTTCTCGCAGCACGTGGTGAAGGAACTCGCTGAGTCCATCGAACTCGACAAC
>CAZSUQ010000238.1:3863-7424 GCA_964609935.1 uncultured Thermodesulfobacteriota bacterium
ATGTCGGTTCCGTGCGGGGTCGTACCATTGTGGCCTGCCTTTTGGACGAAATCGCTTTCTGGGTACAGGACGGCGTGAACCCTGCGGAGGAGGTGCTTGTGGCCCTGGAACCCTCCATGGCGACCATACCTAACGCCATGCTCCTGGCGATTAGCACCCCGTACGCAAAACTCGGCGTACTGTACGATATGCACCAAAAATATTTCGGCAAGGACGATGACGAGGTGTTGGTCTGGAAGGCTCCTACCCGGGTAATGAACCCGACAATTTCGGAAAAGATTATCGAACGAGCAAAGAAGCGGGACCGGGAACGGGCGGCGACTGAATGGGAGGCCGAGTTCAGAAGTAACGTGCAGACCTTCCTCAGTACAGAACTGGTCGATGCCTGTGTCATAGAGGAAAGGCAACAACTTGGACCATTCTGGAAACACCGGTACGTTGCCGCCTTGGACTCTGCCTTTCGGGGTGACACTTTTGCCATTGCTATCGGACACTTTGATGAAGCCCAGGAAAAGGCGGTCTTGGATGTCTGCGAAGGCTTCGAGGGCAGCAAGGACAGCCCGGTGCAACTTGATCTTGTGATTGATCGTATTGCCGTCCTGGCAAAGCAGTACCGGTTCCACACCATCACCGGGGATCAGTACGCTGCCGAGCCCATCAAGCAGGCTTTGCGGAAGGAGGGGGTCCACATGGAAGAGGTGACCTTTTCCCCGAGCCTGAAGCGGGACATTTATTCCAACCTTAAAACCGTGGTGAACGAGGGTGTAGTGGAACTCCTGGACAACGAGAATTTGATCCGGGAATTGAAGACCCTGGAATCACGGGTCACGCCGTCAGGGAACGTGCAGGTCGGCCATCCTCGGCTTGCTGGATACCACGATGATTATGCCACGGTATGCGCCCTGGTGGTGCGGGAATGCCTGGATCGCACTCATTCAGGCCGTGGACTGTTTCAAATGTGCGACCTGACCTGAGGGGAGAGTTTGAAATGATGAAAAAGAAAAATAGCGGAAACGTCTATTCAGGAGATCCTGAGCAATACCTACAGGACGAGCATACCGGGGAAGAGTACTGCCGGATCAGTGGCGGTATCGGGTGGCCCTCTGCAGCACAGCCGGGCGCACTTGTGATCATTGGCGAAACCCGTGAGATGGACCCCATACTAGGGCGTTCTCATCTACATCTGCTTATCACGTATCAAACGCACAACTTTGAGAAACTGATCAGCAAGGCAGGAATTTTCCGCCGTACCTATTTCATCGACCGATACTTCCTCGACCTGAGCAACGAACCGATGCGGGAAGCCATGTACCGGGCCGGGCCGAGTTTTAACAGTACACAGGCACCGTACGGAGGGGAAGCCGGAAACCTACGTTTTTACATTGTACTGGCACAACAACTGACGTCCGCTGACGGTAAGATCCTTTTTTTCATGGAAGATCAGGCAGTGAAAAATAGCTTGAAGGAACTTGACGAAACACGTATCCGATCCCCGGCGGAAGATTCCCCCTTGCTGGCGGCCATGGGATACGTCCTGGCAGGAATGGAAAGCTTCAAGCATGATCCAGAAGAAAAACATCGCATGATCCAAGCAAACAAATTTTTGGCAATCATGAACAGCGATCCATAAATGAAAAAAGGAGAATAAAAATGGCAAGAAGCAAAGAAGTAGAAAGGGCTACCAAGAAACTGGCCGAACAGTTACGTTTCGGGGATGACGATGAAGCCTCGGATGCACTGAGTGTCATCATGAATGCACGGAACGGTCCTAGCGTTAATAGATATCCCTCTCCGGAAACAGACGAACGGCTGCGAATCCTGGAGCAGATCGCCGAACGTAACCGGCAACGGGATGCTGGCAACTTTATCGAAGTGGGGGAGATTGACGAGTCCTACGCAGTCTACCCGGAAGATGATTCATCGGAACTGCCCGAAGAAGAAGATTCTCGCATCGTCCGTGATCATGATCCGGAAAGCGGATTCAATTTTGAAATCACGCCGGAAGAAGTCGATGAGGGCCAGATCCGATATGCTTTCTCCAGGCCGCCAGAGCTGGGTGGGTTTGCCGACCTCTGCGCTGACAAGCACCTCGTTCAAGCATCAATTAATGAGGTAACGAGATTGCTTGATGCCGGTGCGCCGAATGATTGGCGAACCTACGAACTTGCTGGCAGAAGGGTTCGGGGGCGCTGCCCGGATCTCCAGGAGAAGTTCACGGAGTTGGAGCGGTCACAGGTGATACAGGAGATGGCAGAAATGCGGCGGCATGGGTGGAAAGAAGAATGATGGTGAAAATCCTGGACGATCTTCTCCAAGAATATTCGCCCGAGGACGTAGAGTACCTCAGGAACTTTCCTGAATACCGCCTGCTTCCGGGATGGCTCAAACGGAGGTACACCCTGAGGGAATGGGCATGGCTTGGCGTACAAGGCAGACATCGTGCCAGGGAGGAGGGTGAGTCCGTGGAACCGCCGTATGAAGGAGAACCCTGAACGTAAGAAAGGAAGAGATCATGAAGAAAGAAATGAAGAAAAGTGCAGACCCGTTCCGATTTAACGACGACCTGGCCGATTTCCAAAAGGAAGCCATCAAGATCCCGGAAGAAGCCCTGAAGGAAATCAAGCGGGAAGAACAGGAGATGGGGGCCGAGGCAGAGAACCTCCGGGCACCGAAACGCCCTCGGGGGATCGACGATTAAGAGGTATAAATATCCATTATCCGTCATGCTTAATTTGATGAGAATTTTCTTCTGGTGAAACGACATTGAAATCGGGTAGAGTAGCCGTGAATGGTGCGTAGAACTATTTCTGTTGCGAAAAGGGAGGAAAATGATGACGACTCTTGTGGCTCTTGCAACGAAAGATGCGCTTGTCATGGGGTGTGACAGTCTCGGTTCTGTTACTTGGGAGTTTGTTGATCCCTATAATCTCATTCAGCCCTTTTTTGATGCGGACAATGAATTTAAATTGAGTTTAGACGAAAATGGCGAACCTAACTTGAAGTCCTTTGGGCAAATTATTGAAAGAGCCCAGAGGGTTCCTTTCAATCACATGCCCAACATGACAAAAATGTTTTCATTACACCCTCGCCACGTAGGCGTCATGACCACCGGTATTTCTTCTATCGGAAACCGTACTATAAAGAGTCTGGTTCGCCAATTCAAAGAGACAGATGACCTATTCAGATATGATGAAGATTCGGCAAATTATACAGTTCATAGCGTATCGGAGAAGTTGTTGTCCTTCATCAAAAAGTATTACGAGGAAGAGTATACGAGTCCACAAATTCGACCAGGACTTGAAATCATGGTCGGAGGATATGACAAAAGTGAGCACCTTCCTTCAATATATAGAATATACGTGGACAAAAATGAGATAGCACCTGCAGCTGAAATGACCGTTGGCATAGCGTTTGGTGGTCAAATGCAAGAAATACAGAGAATTGTCTTTGGCACAGACTTTCTTAACAGGCTTAACATGATCGAACGTTTTGGGGCACAATTAACCAAGGGTCTTCAGGATATCGTGTGGGTAAAATATCCCCCGTGGGTACCTGCTGACG
>CAZSUQ010000239.1:0-7404 GCA_964609935.1 uncultured Thermodesulfobacteriota bacterium
CTCTTGAACCCAGGGCTCTGCCGACCCTTCAGGGACAACATCCCCTCCTGCAGAGAAGTCAACCCGCAGAGACCCTCCTTCCAGGCGCCTCTCGGCCAGAAGACTGTAAAAGCTCCCCGGATATTCGCGGCTCGTAAGCGCGTACAGGTCGCGGCTCTGGGAGCGCCTGCCAGCCTTTTCCAGACAACGGGATCTCCAGTAGAGAGCGCGCGGCAGCAACACGGGGATCCACACACGGTCCGCCTCGCACTCCCTCAGATGCTCTGCGCACGCGAAGTAGTTCCCCCTCCGGTAATAACACCAGGCTTCCCACCAGGCAGCCTCTCTCTCCCACTCGGTTTCCGGATAAAGGAACCGGGTTCTCCGGAATTGGCTGATGGCCCCCTCCAGGTTCCCCTCCTCGTCCAGGATACGTCCCATGATATAGGAGGCCCGCATGGCTTCATGGCTGTCCGTATAGATGTCCACCAGCCGCCGGAGAAGCGGGTAGGCAGCCTGGTTCCGGTTTCTCAACCAGTAGGTTTTCCCCACGGCTAGGAGGACTTCCACCTCTTCCTTGGACCCCGGGAATCGCTTCATGATTCTCCGAAGAACGCCATGTGCTGAGTCCAGCTTTCTGATTCGCACCATGGCAAGCGCCTGCTCCTTCAAGATCCTTCGCTCCATATGGGAAGGAAGGCGCGCGGCCCGAAGCTTCCTGTAGTGGGAGAGCGCCTCGCGGTACGCTCCCTCCCGGAAACAGAGGCTGGCCTCCTGGAAGCGCCCGGATATGCTTTCCTTTTTTGCCTTCAGTTCGGGCCTGCTCGATTCCATCTTCCTGGCCCGCTTCTTTGCCGTGCGAGCCTCGGCTGATCGCGGCCACTTCTTCCTTATTTCCTCATAGTTCACATAGGCATCGGAAACCCGGTCAAGGGCTTCGAGTGTTTCACCGTATCGAAGCCGGATCCCCGACCTGTCTTTGCGCTTCAGAAGCCCCTCATAGGTCCGGCAGGCAAGCCAGCCGGCGGACATCTTCCCGTAGCCAAGGGCTTCGATCATCCGGACCTGATCGCTGAGGCGGCTGTCGGGAAAATGGTTTTGAAAGGCCTTGCAGAGCCCCAGGGCTTCTGCCACGTGATCCGCCCCCCATTGGGCCTTCAACAGGTAGAAATAGGTGTATTCTTCCCATGCAGAGGGGAACTTCAGGGATTGCTCCAGGTGTCCGATGGCTTCGTCGAATGCATCCTCCTGGAAAGAGGAGATGCCCTTCAGAAACCACTCTTTTGAATCATGGGATCCCTGTTCGATTTCTTGCCGCCGGTCGGTTTCCTGGCTGGAAGCGGTTACGGTCATGCTCGAAACAAGAAGGAGAACAAGAAGGATGCGCAAGGGACAAAGGATCTTGATGGCAATGCCGATGGGTTCGTCCGTTTTCAAAGAACATCCTTTCATCCTTTGGGTCATGCCGTTACGCTCCTTTTTTCCCTTTCCATTATATGTCTTCTTTTTTTCATGGAAAGTTTCTTTGAGAAGTTTTTTTAAAAAAAAAGCTCGGGACTCTGGTCAGGACTTCCCTTCCCTTGTTTTCGCGTAACTCTTTGTGTTTCTTGAGTGGTTTTTCTCGCCATTCTGTCCGGGGCAAGATCATGGATCCTCTTGTTTTTGCATGGGGGATCTGTTATACAATGGGCCTTTCGGAGGCCGCTGAATGAAGCTGACAGATCATCTCGTACCAAACCTTATCAACCTCAATCTCAAGTCTTCCACAAAAGAAGAAGCCCTCAAGGAACTCGTCTGGATGCTGGAAATCAAGGACGAGCACAAGCCCATCCTTTCCGAGATGGTCCAGAAGAGGGAATCGCTCGGATCAACGGGTATAGGGGGCGGTGTGGCGATCCCCCACGGAAGGTCTGTGATCGTCAACGGCCTTCACGTGGTTTGTGGACTATCGAAAAAAGGTGTCTACTACAAGGCACTGGACAAGAAAAAGGTCTATCTCTTCTTTCTTGTGATGGCTCCCCACAGGGAGGTGTCCAACCAGTACCTGCCACTGCTGGGAAGCATTGCCAGGCTGGCAAGCAACCCAAAGAATGTGGACACCCTCAGAAAGGTGAACACTCCTCAGGAACTGTTGGAAGAGTTGCAGAAGCTGGATGTTTGAGCAACGGTTTACCAGCATAAGATTCAGGCGGGAATCGTTCTTCTCAGCCTCCCACACCTTCCCCGCTCGCTCACGTGTTGAAGAGTTCCCATCCTGCGGGACAACACGAAAGGATGCCGTGGACAAGGTTCATCTTGAAATCTCAACCTGCACGTTTTCCCACAAAGAAAACCACAAGGACTGAGACAAAAGGGAAACAGGGAATGCACAAGGAACTGGAACTGTTGATTCAACTCCACGACCTGGACATGATGATACGAGACACCACCGAGGAGCGGTACGCCACCGAAGAAACGGATCTCGGTTTCGTCATACGCAACCTCCCCTCCTTGCGACAGGCACGCGAGGACCTTCGTGAGCAGATATCCCTGGATACACTCGACCACTACGATAAACTTTTCTCAAAGTTCGGGCGTGCCATCGCACCCGTGAACAACGGTATCTGTTATGGATGTTTCATCCAGCTGCCTACCCAGTTCGAGCAAAAGTCCAAGCGAAACGACGGGGTGGGTGTGTGTCCGAAGTGCCGCAGATTCCTCTACTGGCTCTAGTTGAAAAAGTGCATCCGGCCTGCTAAATTTCTCTCCCATCCCCCTTCCTGAATTCCCGGTTGACGGAAGGGCTGATATTTGGTATCTATTTAATTTTGCTATATTTTTCATGTCTCCCTCTTCTAACCCCTAAGGAACGGTGAAAGAGCCATGGAAGAAAAGCACGGAACCTGGGAAACGAAAAAAGGCTTGGCCCAGATGTTGAAGGGCGGTGTCATTATGGATGTGACCGTCCCCGAGCAGGCAAAGATCGCTGAAGATGCAGGTGCCTGTGCGGTCATGGCCCTGGAAAGAGTGCCCGCCGACATCCGCAAGGAAGGCGGCGTCGCGCGGATGGCCGACCCGGAAGTGATCGTGAAGATTCAGAAAGTGGTTACGATCCCGGTCATGGCCAAGGCACGCATCGGCCACTTTGTAGAGGCCCAGATCCTCGAAGCACTGGAGGTGGATTACATTGATGAATCCGAGGTTCTGACACCGGCCGACGAAAAAAACCACATCGACAAGCACCCGTTCAAGGTGCCTTTTGTATGCGGGTGCAGGGACCTGGGCGAAGCCCTGCGAAGGATCTCGGAAGGGGCTGCCATGATCCGCACCAAAGGGGAAGCAGGCAGCGGGGATATCGTGGAGGCTGTCCGGCACATGCGAAAGGTGCAGGCTCAAATCCAGTGGCTGAAGTCCATGCGGCAGGACGAACTCTATGATGCGGCCAAGGAGCTCAAGGCCCCCCTGTCTCTCGTGACCCAGGTTACCGCCTCAGGGGCTCTCCCGGTTGTGAATTTTGCAGCGGGCGGCGTGGCCACACCGGCGGACGCGGCTCTGATGATGCAGTTGGGGGCTGACGGCGTATTTGTTGGGTCCGGTATCTTCAAGTCCGAAAACCCTGCGTCCATGGCCAAGGCGGTTGTGGAGGCAACCACGCACTTCAAGGACCCGGAACTCCTTGCACGCGTCTCTCGAGGCCTTGGGGATGCCATGCGCGGGCAGCAGGTGGCTGATCTGCCCGAAGAGGAACGGCTCGCCGTGCGCGGCTGGTAGCAGGCAGGTTCTCCCCGAAAAAGCTGAAAAAACGTTTTCCAGCAATAATGGATTGGAGATTTTCGTCTCGATCATGGAAACACACCTGATCAGGATCGGCATACTTGCACTGCAGGGGGCTTTCCGCGAACACGCTGGTGTTCTGGAACGGTTGGGCGTGGAAGCGCTGGAGGTCAGGCGGCCGGAAGAGCTGGAGAAATGCGACGGTCTGATCCTGCCTGGCGGTGAGACCACGACCCAGCGCAAGCTGGCAAAAGCCTACGGATTCTGGGAGGTCCTTGACCGGCTCGGCTCCAGCGGCTTTCCCATGCTGGCCACCTGCGCCGGCCTGATCCTTTTGGCAAGAAGTGTTGACCGGACCGAGGGAGGGGCTGACAAGGGCCTCATCCCGTCGTTGGAGGAGAGGAACGGGCTCTGCCTCGACCTCCTGGACATTGATGTGACTCGAAACGCATACGGCCGCCAGGTCCATAGCTTCGAGGTTTCCCTGGAGCTCCCCAGCCTGCCCGATCTCCCGGTTGAAGGCGATCCTTGTCAGGCCATCTTTATCCGGGCACCCCGCATCACCCGTGTTGGAAAGGGCGTTTTCGTGCTTTGCAAGAGGGATGGTGAACCGGTGGCCGTGCAGCAGGGAAACGTGATCGGTCTCTGTTTCCATCCGGAACTGACCCCTGACGACCGTTTCCATCGTTATTTCATAGAAACGGCAAGAAAACACAAAAACAGCAGGCACGGTGAAGCCCATTCGGATCCTCGAACGGGAAAAACGGATTCCCGCACCCCGCTTCGCGCCTCGAATCCGTAGGGATCGACGCGACAGGCCGTTTCCGGCCTATTTTTTCATTGACATACCATGAGACTCCTTCTTATCCTGTTCTGGCTTGAACTGTACGCTTGTCTTCTTTAGGTCATGCCATGCTGCTCTTCGGCCATAGCCTTTCCTTTTTTATAAGATTCCTCTTGTTGATGGCCGCCTTTGTCTGCTTCGACAATCGTGGTTACGCCATGGAGAGGGAATCGTTCCAATCATTCAGCATCCTTGAGACGAACCTTGTTTACCAAGGATGGGGGATACATTTTGCCGATGCCGAAGATCCACTGAACAGTGAAAAGACCGTGGATCCAGGCATGGAGGTCATGAAGAAAGACCCAAAAAAGGCAGGCCTGATGGGGGGCTTGGTGGGTTTTGGGTCCGGGCAGTACTATTCGAAGAGATGGATATCAGGGACCGTGTTCCTCGCAACCGATAGCTTCCTGACATTCTTCCTGATTCCGGGAATCATGGCTTCTCTGGAATCACCGGATGACTTCGCAGAGGCCATGGGCAAAGCAGCCGGCTTGGCGCTCGTGGTGACCTGTGGCATCGGCCTGGCGGTTACGCATACCATTCAGGCCATCTGGGGCCCTCTTGCAGCCAAGAAGTACAACAAAAAACTGGAGCAGACCACTCGCACCTGGCAACCCTTCCTTGTCCCCGGGGAAAGATCGGTCCGGTTTGGCGTTGCCTACCGATACTGACCCGTCCGGAACGAACACCCCTTCTCCATGCTACCTGCCATCCTGCTCATCCCAAGATCCTCTCTTCACACCGGCTAACTTTTCATAGCGGGTTGAGAGCACCTGGCTTGCCAAAAAGCTTTCCCTGTCCCTTCAGGGGGTGATCAGAAGACAGCCGGTTTTCAGGATGGTTCCCTCGCCTTCCCCTTCTCAACAAACTATTTGCATCAAAAGTGCAATTACAATATAATTGCACTTATACTGCAAATACATTAAAGGAGGTCACCATGAGCAGGAAGACAGCCAGAGAAATCGACCGCCGCACATTCCTGAAAACATCGCTCCAGGCAGGTGCTGCACTCTCCATACCCCTATCCCTGGGGAGAACGGGAAGAGCCGTGGCCAGAGCTTCGGGGAAAGCGAAACCGCCAAAGGTCATCCTAGTATCCGTGGATTCCCTGGATCCCAGGTACCTCTACCTGGACAGGAACGGCAACCACGGAGGCTTCCCAGGCAACTGGCTCATGCCGAACGTGAGAAGGTTTCTGGAAGAAGGCACCTGGTTCGAGCACACCCGGTGCAACATGCCCTCGGCCACGGACATGAACCACGTGAACGCTCTGGCCGGAACCGACGTGAGCCAGCACGGAATCAACATGGTGTCCATGCAGCTTTTTGACTGGAAGCCTGACGGAAAGCCCAACATCGTGGCTCCGAGCCTTTCCTATGCCCGGGACTCGGACGGTCGCCCCGTGGACACCCTGTTCAGTTCGTGGAAGAGACGCCGCCCTTCTTCCAGGACCTTCTATGCCTCCGGAAAGGAGTGGGTGGCCAACATCTTCAAGGTGCCGGACTCCGGCGTGGACATCTTCATCGGCGGAAAGGAACATCCGTGCTATGTCCCCGGTGTGCCGAGAGGATACAGGTTCTACGATCCGCCCGGAGATCCCAATGCGGGTCGGGACGATGAATCCCGCGCCCAGATCCTTCTCAATGCCCTGCTGACCGGTGTCTACCCGGACCATTTCCCTCCGGACGCCTGGGTCGTTGATGCGTCGTTGGCCGTGATTGAGCGTGAAAGACCTGATTTCGGCGTGGTCATCCTGGCCCAGATGGACGATCTGCAGCACGTTCTGGGAGCTGCGGTGGACCCTGACGAGTTCGTTTCGCAACGCATTCGCCTGAAGGGACGGGAAAAGGTCTCCAGATACAATCACAGCGTTTTCCAGAACGCAGCCCTGGACGGTGTCCGTGATGCAGACGCCCAGTTCGGGCGCCTGATCCGCGGCGTCCGAAACATCCCCGGTTATGAGGACACGCTGTTCGTGCTGTATTCCGACCACGGGCACATCAATCACCGAGAGGTGGACTCCTTCCGGGAGATGGTTTCCAAGTCCCTCTTCGATTACAATGAGGTTGTCACCAACACGAACATCCTGGCTGTTCTCGACAAAGCCGGGCTCCTTACAGAAGACGAGAGGAATCTCATCGGGTTCATGCCCATCATGGCATGCTCTGCCGGATGCCTTCACTGGATGGGATCCACCTATGACGAACGATACACCAAGGCCAAGCTCGCAAAGGCGGCCTTTCTGCACCATCGTGTCTGGGACCGCTTCAACCGCCGGTGGGAATGCCCCTGGTGGGTTCTGGACATCGATGATATGCGCGATGGATTTCCCGGTGTGGCCTATCCCGGCGAGCTGTACCACCATCAGTTTGCGTACAACAACGAGCCCGGCGCCTTGCATTGGCCGGACTTGCTACTGTTCATGAAGAACAACTGGCAACTCCCAACCCTGGCGGGCCTGGCCGCCAACCTGGGCGTGAACCTGCCCGAGAGTGTAACGAACTTCCTGGCACCGGTGAACCTCTTCCAGGGAGGCCACGGGTCTGTGGATACCCAGGACATTGTCATGGCATTCTCCGGTCCGGGCATTGCCTCGGGCAGGATTGTAAGCGACGAAGAGCACACGGAAGATCACAGGATATCCGACATCGGCGTTACCCTGTCCTCCCTGCTGGGGCTGCCCCTGGAGAGCAATACCGTTGGGAAAGACAGGCGTGTGGATCTAAAGTAGCCTTCTCGGCACGGAACAGGAAGGACCCGGATGCCCAGACCCAAGGATCAAAAGGCGGGTGTTCAAGACGGCAGACTCCTGCGGTCGGCAAAATCCC
>CAZSUQ010000240.1:0-7380 GCA_964609935.1 uncultured Thermodesulfobacteriota bacterium
CAGGATGATAGGATCGTTTGATCGATAAAACGCAATTCCATTTTCCTGTATTTATTAAAGTACCGTAGAAAATATCATTGGTCAAATGCCCGATCATCCTCATCGAATACGATAACGGGCCATCTTCTTGTGAAGCCCCTCCCGGCTGATTCCCAGATGACGTGCTGTCCTTGTCCGGTTTCCGTAACGCCGCTTGAGTGCCTCCTTGATGAAAAAGGCCTCGGCCTGTTGCATCCGAATCTTGAGGGGAGCCTCTTCCGCAGCCTTGTAAGAGGGGAGGTTTTTGAGGATGTTGATGGGCGGCAGGAGCATCTCCGAAGAAACGACCGGCTGGTGATCCATTTGAATGATCAATCGCTGGATTTCGTTGTCCAGTTCACGAATGTTTCCAGGCCAAGCATAGGTACTGAGAAGGTCCATGGCTTCGGGCACGATTCCGGTCACGCATTTTCCTTCCTGCACAGCGTATCGTTGAAGAAACGCCTCTGCGAGGAGGGGAATGTCCTGCCTCCTCTCCCGCAGGGGAGGAACGGTCAGGCAAAAGCCGTTCAAGCGGTAATAGAGGTCCTCGCGAAAACTGCCTGCCTTTACCTTTTCCTCCAGGTTCTGATTGGTTGCGGAAACGACGCGAACATCTACGGAAATGGGCTCGGAGCCTCCAACACGGAAAAACTCTCCCCCTTCGATGACCCGCAGAAGGGCGACCTGCGTCTGCATGGAGATGTCCCCGATCTCATCCAGAAAGAGCGTTCCGCCGCGTGCGGCCTCAAAGTACCCTACCCGCCTGGCTTTGGCGTCAGTGAAGGACCCTTTCTCATGCCCGAACAATTCGCTTTGGTGCAGGTTGTCGATCAGGGATGCGCAGTTGGTCACCACCAGGTTTCCTTTGCGACCGCTTTGCCGGTGAAGAGCGCGGGCCACAAGCTCTTTCCCTGTCCCGCTCTCCCCACGAATGAGCACGTTCGCCTTTGAGGTTGCACACTTTTTGATCAAACGAAACAAGTCCTTCATCAGGGGGGCGTCCCCAATCATTCCTTCAAAAACATGTTCCTGAGACGACCGTTTCACAGAATGAAAGATTTCCCTTTCAGCCTTATGTTGCGCAATCAATCCGTGTATCAAGTATCGGAGATAAGCACCGTCTTCGGTTCCCGGCAAGATCCAGTCCGCACCTTTGCGCAGGCCTTCAAAAGCGCTGTGGCCCGAACCGTTGTCCAACAACATCAGAACCTTTCCGCCGGGAGAGATTTCGCGGCACTCGGAGATCCACCCGAGGAGATCCTTCCGGAAATCCATCAACCCCTCGGTGTCCAGCAGGAAAAAAGAAGGATGGATGTCGCAGAGCTCCTCCCTGTCCGACCCCGGATAAGGGAGAAAATGGAATTCCCCCAGGTTTTTTTCCTTCTCTCCGGACACGGCCATCATCTTTTCTTTCCTCTTCCCGAGCCAGCAGATCCGGTACCCTTTTGGTCCCATATTTTCCCTCCCTGTTTGTCCTTCTCTCCGGTGTGTTCCCCAAAAAGCAATCCCTGTGCCATGGCAAGAGGTATGAAAAGGCCCGTATTCCCAACCCGAGCCAACGGTTCGTTTGCAATCTTGTCAACGAAAGGATACCCGCGGATTCCTCTTGTTTCCTCTCGTCAACCTGAACAGGAACCGAAAAAGGCGCTTCGAGTTGACAACAAAAGGACTCTTCCCATACATTGACATCGGGATTCGGACAGAACGGAAGCCTGGTCGAGGGGTTTCCACGTGCATCTCCCTCCGGGGCTGCCCTTCTTTCCCGACATGTCACGATATCGCAGGTCATTTTCTCGAATGAGAAGGGGTTGTCTTGGCCTTCGCAAGGTATCTCAAGCCTGAAAACATCCGGATCCATTGCCCGGTTTCATCAAAGGAAGCCCTCCTGGACCTTCTCTCCTCCATCGCCTCGGAAAGCGCTGTGAATGTTCCCAGAGACATCTTGAAACAAAAGCTCGTGGAGCGGGAAGAGACCATGAGCACCGGGATCGGAAACTCCGTAGGGGTTCCCCACACGCTCCTGGACGAAGTGGAGGGGTTGCATGCATTCGTGATCACCCTGAAGGAACCGATTCCCTATGAGTCCGTGGACAGGAAGCCCGTCAGCGTGGTCATCGGTCTCTTCGGCGATTCCGAAAGCCCGAATCTGTCCCTGGGTGCACTGGCTACACTCGGACGCATTCTCCGCGACGCGGATTTCGTCCGGTCTCTCTGGGAGGCGACCAGCAAGGAAGAAATCCACCGTCTCCTCTCAACAAAGGAAGAAAAAAAGGATTTCTAGCTCAACATGTGGCTTTTGGTTTACATCCTTCATGAAGACCGGTACTTGACGGAGGTTCTGGAGGAGTTGCTGGAAATCGGGGTGAGTGGGGCATCCATTCTCGACTCGGTGGGCATGCTCCATTTTTTGAGCGAGGAGATTCCCATCTTCGCCGGTTTCCGTTCCCTTTTGAAAGGGACCAAACCGTACAACAAGATCATCCTGTCGGTCATCAAAGAACGGGAAACCCTCGAACAGGCGCTGAAAACCATTGACCGAACCGTGGGCGGCATCGCGAAAGGCAAGCGGGGTGTTCTCTTCTCCATGAAACTGGAACACTTTTTCGGGCCCGAACCCTCCTCTTCTTCCCGATGAAACCGCTGTCTCCGGAAGGATCTTCTCCCTGATGGGCGGCCTGGAGGACGCAGCCTTTGAAGACCATCCTCGGCATTCTCTTGCTGGCCATCATCGCCCTGGCAGGCCATCGAAAAAGTTTCGCCAAGGTCGCCTCCCTTCGAGGCGGGCCTTCCTTTTTTCTCACCGGCACGGAATTTCTGATTATAGGCTACCTGTTGAGCGATGCGTTCCTGGGGATCCTGGACAACGAGACGCTCATGTACATGCGTCCCTTCCTGATCCTCGGCCTGGGCTGGATCGGACTCATTTCCGGCCTTCAACTCGAGTGGAGCACGCTGCGCGTCTTTTCCCGTTCAAGCTACCTCTGGACCCTGCTTCATTCGGCTTTCGTTCTCGCCGTGGTTTTCGGCGGACTCTTTGTCCTGATGCCTCTGCTGTTCTCTTCCAGCCCAGCGTTGACCCTGTCCGTTGCCGTTCTCTCCGTTGCCGCACTCTGCACGGCACAGACATCCCTGGCACTGCGGGCACAACACCTCCCGGAAGACAAGCGTCCTCTGGGCAAGGTCCTGCAGTTCGTTTCCAGCTTGAACGATGTGATCGCCATCGGTCTCTTCGGCATCCTGCTGGCGTTCTACGGCATCCCCGGAACCTGGGAAGGGATCCCTCTGTTTCCCTGGGAACGCCTTCTCTTCAGCCTCCTGCTCGGTATCCTCATGGGCATCCTGCTCCTCATGCTGTTCCGTACCCGCCTTGCGGAGGTGGAAAAGGTCGTGGTGGTGATCGGCATGGTTTTGTTCGGTGGGGGGATGGCTTATCTGCTTCGCATTTCACCGTTGCTGATCTACCTGATCGCAGGATTGATCCTGGCGAATTTCAGCCTGAAGAGCGACGAAACCCTGCATTTGCTGCTGCGTATCGAACGGCCCCTCTATTTGATCTTCCTGATGATCGCCGGAGCCTACCTTCAGATCAGCAGTCCGCTGGTGCTCGTCGTCGCCCTGTTGTACACGTTCTTTCGTGCCCTGTCCCAGGGAATCGGAGGAGGCATCTTTCTTGGGCGGGTCTTTCAGCCCCTACCCACTTCCGCCCGTTTCCTCGGATGTGGCCTCCTCTCCCAGGCAGGCATTGCGGTGGCGTTGGCTGTTCACTTCCGTCTCTGGATCGTGGAAGGCTCCTCGTTTCCCATTGTTCGGATGGCTTTTTCGGCCCTGCTTCTGGCAATCCTGTTCAATGAGCTCTTGAGCCCTCTGGGGTTCTCGATCCTTAGAAAAGAAAAATGATACACCTGTTTGCCTTGATCGTTCTTCTCACCCTGCAGGGAATCCTCCTGAGGAGTTTCCCAGAGGCCTTCTCCCATACCGAGGTTCAGTTGACGCTGAATTTCGGTTTCCTGCTCCTTGCCGCCTACCTCTTTGGAGAATGGGCACACAGAATCCGCCTGCCCAAATTGACGGGCTATCTGTTCGCGGGCATTCTCCTGGGCCCCGACCTGATGGGATACTTTACCCGCAATTCCGTCTCCTCGCTCCGCTTCATCGATGATCTCGCCCTGACGTTCATCGCATTGTCCGCCGGGCTCGAACTCAGGATGCAGGATCTTCGAAAGCAGTGGCGCATACTCTCCGGTCTGATTACGGGGATTCCACTCTTTGTCTTCGTATTCATCTTCTTGTTCGTCTTTTTCGCCGCCTCAGGCCTCGGCCTTCTTCCCCAACTGCCCACCGGGCACAAGATCCTGATGGCTTGTCTTCTCGGCACCCTGGCCATCGCCAGATCGCCTTCTTCCACGGTGGCCGTGATCAAGGAATGCAAGGCACAAGGGCCCTTTTCCGAGACGGTTCTCTGCGTCACCGTGGCCATGGACATCCTGGTGATTGTTCTGTTTTCACTGATTATCTCCCTTTCCGGTCTCCTCCTCCCCAACAGCGCTACGTCTGCTCTTTCGCACTGGTTCACCATCCCCCTGGAAATCCTCCTCTCGTTCCTTGGCGGCTTCGCTCTTGCCTGGGTGATGGTGCTCTACGCCCGACGCATCCAGGAGCACCGAATCTTCTTCATGCTGTGCATCGCTTTTCTCGTCACCCGACTCTCTCATGCATTTTCAGATCACATGGAATCTGCAGTGGGTATTGCCCTCCACCTCGAACCGCTCCTCATCTGCATGAGTGCAGGGTTTTTCATTCGAAACGTCTTCGACATGGGGGACTCCTACGAGGAAAGCATCGACCAGTCCTTTTTGCCGATCTTCGTGATCTTCTTTGCCCTGGCCGGCACGGCATTAGACCTTCAATCCCTGGCTTCCATGTGGCCCTTTGCTCTCCTGTATGCAGGGATCCGTATCCTCGGGGTCTTTTTCGCTTCACACTGTGTGATGCGTGTCCTTCGCCAACCCGTTGCCAAAGGAAACCTTTACGGATTGAGCTTCATCACGCAGGCCGGTGTATCCATCGGCTTGGCCAGCCTGATCCCGAAGCGCTTTCCGGACGAAGGGGACGTTCTGTTCAGCCTCTTGCTGGCCGTCATTGTCATCAACCAGGTGCTGGGCCCCATCGCTTTCAAGTACGCATTGGAAAAGAGCGGGGAGGCAAAGAACGCCAGGCAAAAAGGGATCGCGTCCAATCCCCCGGGTCCCTGACGGTTTCCCCGCGTTGTTCCGTGGCCACTTCCAACATCTGTTCGGTACGAGCAGCGGGCAGGTGCTTGCACAGACCCGGTGTATGCATTGCTTTCCCCCGGAAATTGCTATATAAAATTTAAAATCGAGACCAATAAACCAGGCGCAGAAAGACCCAAACGACCAGCAACATCACAGGTAAGTTCCTCATGCCTTCTTCATCAGAAAAGGAGTACGACCCTCTGTTTCTGGATGCGTCTGCCGGCGATTCTCCAACCCCTCCGGAGGAAGGCCGGCCCCTGCCGCCTGAGGAGACAGCACAAGACGAACCCTTCCAACCCTTTTCAGGGCCCTGGCATAGACGATCCGCCTTGAATACCGAACTGAGCCGTTTCCAGATCTTTGTTTCTTCCCTGTTTCCCTTCCTGGCAGGGGGGCTTGCCGCAGCCGGCATCCTTTATCTTTACCTCCGCCTCAAGGGAAACCTCCCCTGATCGGCAGGGGTTCCCAACCGCTTGGTCACGTTGAAAAGGGATCTCTTCCCTTGAGGCTGTTTTCCCTTTTGTAGATCGAGGAAAGGTTCAACGTGCGGTTCGACAAAAAATCTCGAAAGATCCGAACAAAGAAGAAAAAGAAGAAATCCGCCAACAGCGTCTCCTTCTGGGTCTACCTGGCCGTGGGGCTTCTGTTCTTCGCTTTTTTCTACTTCATCCTCTACGGGGGCCACAAGAAGCAGTTGAGGAAAACGCAACAGGAGAAGATCCGCGAGGACATGGATCGCATCTGCTCGGCGGCCAGGCTCTTCTACCAGGACAACGGCAGGTATCCCACGAACACCGAGGGGCTTGGGGTCTTGATCCGGGATCCGGAAGGGACAACGGGCTCCGCCAACCGGCCGGGCCGGGCCGGAACCCTTGACAAGCTTCCTCTCGACCCCTGGGGCATGCCTTACCGTTACCTGGGATCTTCATCAGGAGACCCGCCGACCCTTCTCAGCTTCGGTTCGGACAAGGCGGAAGGTGGAACAGGAGATGCGGAAGATGTCATCCGAAAAGGATGTACCGTCACCGGACTCCCCCCACAGTGAAGCATCCTGCAAATTGCGGATTAGCCTCTCCTTCGCAGAATCCGAAGGAAAAGGATCGCACCCACCGGGATGAAGAGAAGGGCCGCTTCATTGAATATTCCTGATCCTGCGAGGGAACTTTTCCCGTAACGTGCAGCCATTGTGTTCGCAGGCTCCGGGTAAGCGGGTGTGGCTGGGTCGCAATCATCGTCGATTCCATTCCCAGGGATCTCCGTTTCTCCGGGATTCACGTCGGGATCGGAGTCGTTGCAGTCATCCCCGCCGCATGCTTCATCTGGATACGTATCGCCATCGAGATCCCAGCAGGGTGCATCGTACTCATCCGCTCCCATATCAAACCCACCCAGCAGAGGTCTTGCATCCCCGTCTATGTCGTCATAGATTCCCATGTCTGTTCCCTTGTCGATGCAGGGGATTCCGCCGCCTGCTCCGGTTTCGAAGAGATAGAACCAGGCTCGGTTTTCAGCGATGATGCAATTTCTGATCGTTGCAGATGTACCGTCTCCACAGTATATCCCTCCGCCAAGAGGGGTTGATTCATTCGTACCGCTCCCGTTTCTGACAGTGAAACCATCGAGTATAGCGTCCTCAGTCTCACCGCTGGCATAGGTAACAACCGGTCCGTTTGAGTTTCCATCAATCGTTGTGGCCGCAGCGCCTGAAGACCTCTCGATCGTTAGATTCTTGCCGGAGCAGTCAATATTCTCCACATAGGTCCCTGGACCGACCAGGCAGGTGTCTCCATCCAGGACCAGAGAGTCGTCGATGCAAGCCTGTTCAGGATGCTCACCCTTTGAGGTTCGCACCCAATAGAACCACTTTTATTCTACGATGTTAGGTTTTGAATTTGGAGAGAAGTAGAAATGGAGCGGGCAACGGGACTCGAACCCGTGACTGCCAGCTTGGGAATTTGAATTGGGGGGTGAACAGCATAAAACAAGATATACGGGTATCGAAGAACATCAAGGGTTTAGAATCTTATCCTTGTATGTAGCTTGATCTTGTTTTACCCTGTTTTTTTTTGAAGTGGTCACAAAATGG
>CAZSUQ010000241.1:0-7342 GCA_964609935.1 uncultured Thermodesulfobacteriota bacterium
ATTCAAGAATCGAATGGGGGGGGCTTGCTCGTTGAGGGATTCACGGTTCAGAACGGATTCACTTCGAGCGGCGGAGGCGGCCTTTATTTTTACACCTATTCAGACGCAGGGACGGCCGGGGACATCGAGGTGAAGGACTGTGACTGCAGCAACAATACGGCCGATTGGGGCGGCGGGGTCTATACAGAGGCCCAGACAAGCACGGGCACCACAGGAAGCGTTTCTCTTACGAACACCACGGCAACGCAAAACACCGCCTACAATAGCGGAGCCGGAGCCTACCTGGCTATTAATGCAAGCACCGGGGACACCGGATCTCTGACCGTGACGGACAGCACGATCAGCGAAAACACCTGTTATGGTTCCTCTGCAGGAATGTATGCGCGTATACGTACAACATTAGCAGGCATACCGGGGGACATATCCATCACGGGAACCACCCTGTCCGAGAACCTTGCCTACACGGACCAGGGAGGTGTGTATGTGGAGACGGAGGGGGATTCCTCCACTGTGGGCGGAAACATCACCTTTTCGAGCAACACCGTGACATTGAACGAAGCCCATTCGGATGAAGGCGCATTCGAGCTCAACACCTATTCGGAATCAGGCAATGCAGGAGACGTCACGGTTCACAACAATACGATCGACCAGAACACGGCTCATGATAATAACGGCGGGCTGTACGTGAGATCCTACGCCGATTCGGGAACGTCCGGGGCGATCACACTTACGGACAACACGATCTCCGGGAACATGGCGCATGACTCCGAAGGTGGGGGAAAGGTCTATTCAAGCACCAACAGCGGCACCACAGGACCGATCGACATCAATGGAAATGCGATCTACGACAATGTTTCGTACAGGTCCGGCGGCGGATTGTATGTTGACGCAAGAAGTACTTCCGGTGTGATGAGTGATACAACCGTTAGAAACAACACGATCTATGACAATGTGGCCTCCCAATCCGGAGGAGGAATGTTTCTCACCGTCAACTCAGGGCCCGCCACCCAGCCGTGCACCCTTGCCGTGTCCGACAACGTGTTGTCGGGCAACGAGAGCTATGCCGGGAGTGGGGGCGGGGCCTATCTGACGACCTATACGAGCACGGGCACGTCCTGCGATCTTTCCATTACGGACAACCAGATCCTTGACAACAACGCAGCAGGTGCAGGTGGTGGGCTGTACCTGTACTCCTACAACAGCTCAACGGGAAACGTGGCCACCACCACGATTACAGGCAATATCATCGAAAGAAACGTTGCCTACGATTCTTCAGGAGGCCTCTATGCATATTTTTATGCCAATGGGGGCGATGTAGGGGAGATGGTGCTGGTGAACAACCTGATTGCCGGGAACAGTGCAACCACAAGTGACAATGGGGCTGCTTATCTCAACCCCCGTTCTGTCTCGGGAACCACCGGGGATGTGTACCTTGTGAACAATACGATCACCAAGAACTCGGCCGGGGACGATACGGGCGGAATCGAAGTGAGACGGTACAGCAATACGTTGCACTTCTATAACAACATCATCTGGGGGAACACAGCCACGTGGGCGGCGGACATCAACATCCTGGGGTCCGGGACAGCGGCAGGCTACAACAACGACTACACAGACATGAACGGAACCTGGGACAGCTCCGGTCAGAACATCGATGCGGATCCCCTCTTCGTGAATGCTGCGGCCGATGACTACCACCTCCAGAGAACCTCCCCCTGCATCGATGCGGGGACGGACAGCGCTCCGCACTACAGCAACCGGGACTATGAAGGCCACCTGAGAAGGGTTCCGGACATGGGGGCCGATGAGCTTCTCAAGGCCTTCCTGCCGTTTCTGCTGCTCCTGCTCTGACAGGCCACTGGATGATTCACCACCAGCCGCTGCTGCAGGATAGCGCTCACCTCCAGCCCAAAGGGCTTGGGTAGGCGTCAGACCCACGCGGCGGCGCACTCCCGTACGTAGTCGTGGTAGCTCCTTGGCTCGCCGCCCAGCGCTTCCCGGGTCCGGGCCAGGTGCCTGTCGGTGGCCGGAAAGCCGAACCGCTGGATCAGGGCATAGGTCTTGCGGAAGTCCGTGCGCTTCCTGCCGGTCATCCGGTCACCTATCCGCTGCTCCCACTCGTCCAGGTCGTCTCCCGCGTACGCTACCTCCCGGTGAAGCACTTCGGTCCATGCCGCAGCTGCGTCCGGCCCGGTGATCCTCAGCGTCGGGCCCACAAGAGGGTAGACCCCGGGCCGGATCTCCCCTCGCAGCGCCAGCGCCGCGGCCCGGCCCACGTCACGGGTATCCACGCGCGACGCCCCCCGCCGACCCAGCGGCCAGGGGTAGAAGCCGGCCAGGACCTCGTCACGGAACAACTCGTCGTTCTGGAAGAAGTTGGAGGGCTGCAGCACAACCGATTCCAGGTCGCTGTCGCGCACCCGGGCCTCGACAGTGAGCTTTGAGCGGTAGTGCGGCCCCATCAGGCACACCCCGCGAAAGATCAGGTTGCGAAGCCATGCTGGCCCGGCATCGGGGTGGATGGCAGTGGACAGCACCAGCCGCCGGACGCCTGCCCTCCTGCAGGCCTCCAGCACGTTCATGCCGAGCTCCACCTCGGAAGGGTCGTGCGGCGAGGTGAAAAAGACCTCCTCCACCCCGGCAAGCGCGGTATCCAGCGACAACGGGTCTGCCAGGTCCCCGATGGAAACCTCCACCTCTCCAGGCAAGAGCTCCCATCGTGAGGGATCGCGCAGGAGCACCCTCGGTGTCTCGCCCATGGCCTGCAGCGCGACCACGACCTCCCGTCCCACCTGCCCTGTAGCGCCTGCCACCAGAACCGTCAACCTGGCCTCCCCTCCGTCAGGGATTGCATTTCGAACATCCGGTTGTTGTGGATGGCGTCCCCTCACTCCCTGGGGATGAGCTTGTCCCAGAGGCGGTTCACCTCTTCATTGTAGATTTCGGTGGGGACCCACTGCCTGTTCAGTGCTTTCTCTGTTTCTTCGGAAAGCCCTCGTTGTTCAACTACCTCTGACCCTGCTTTTTGAAGAAGCTTCCTGTACGCCTCGATCATGGGGGCTAGATCCGGGATGTCGGCGCCCAGCACACCAGCTCCCCCCCGATAGATCTCCGCAACGAGCTCGGCGTTCATGTTCCTTGCGTTTCTATTCACGAGAAGGCTGACCACCTGAAAAGCGGACTGCTCGGGAAAGCCGCAGCTCGACATGGCCACGATACCCGGATACCGATCATATCTCTTTATGTGGCGGCTTTCCCCGTTTTCATCCAGCTCGAAGTGCGGATCCGTGATAGGGATGCACCTGTCCATGAAATCCTTCATCAGCCCGGTGACATTGTCCACGTAGACCGGTGAAGCCAGCACCACAATGTCCGAGGCCATGTACGTTTCTAAAAGACCCTCCATGTCGTCCTTCTGTATGCATTTGCCCGGGGTCTTGAGCCAACAGGACAGGCAGCCCAGGCAATGCTTGATCCGCTTCTTGACCAGAAAGATGTTTTCCACCTCGGCGCCGGCCCGGCTTGCCCCTTCGAGGAATTCCTCCACCATGATGTTCGTGATGCCCTTCTTTCCACGCATGGCACCGTTGAAAGCCGTGATTTTCATGGAATCTCCCTTCCGGTATGGAATGCCAGGGTCACTCTATTTATCAAGACAGGGGTTGCCGCCGCATGGCGAACGGGGTTGTAAAATTTCTTTGTATAGTAACGCAATTTGATGATTCCATCACCTTTTGATAGACCTTTTAACTGGATGACGAGGCATCTCATCCCAAAGAAAGACAAGCGCAACGAAGCAGGTAGGCGTTTTTGAACAGCCTGCCAGGGAGGAAGAAATGAGACTGCTCCACACCATGATCCGGGTGCGGGACCTGGATCAATCCATTGCGTTCTACACCGAGGTGCTCGGAATGAAGCTGCTCCGGAGAACCGACTACCCGGAGGGGAAGTTCACCCTTGCCTTTGTGGGGTATCAGGATGAGTCCAGGGAAGCGGCCATCGAGCTGACCCACAACTGGAGCGAAAACGAGTATGAACTTGGCACCGCCTTTGGACACATCGCCATCGAGGTGGACGATGTGTACGAGGCCTGTGAAAAGATCCGGGAACGAGGCGGAAAGATCGTGCGGGAGGCCGGCCCCATGAAGGCAGGGACCACGATCCTTGCATTCGTGGAAGACCCGGACGGCTACAGGATCGAACTGCTCGGAACCGGAAGGTCGGACTGAAGATGACAACATACATGCCAAGACAAAAATCCCTTTTCACCGTGCATGGTTCCCCCGAGGAATACCCTGCCCTCCTGTGCGGCCAGTGTACCTGCGGGCACATGTTCTTTCCCCCACATCGCTTTGGCTGCGAAGCATGCGGGGAGAGTCCGGACGCTCTCTCCATAGTGAAGCATCCGGCTGCAGGAACCCTGAAGGCCTTTACCGTGGTCCACGGTCAGAGCCGCCCTGACGGGAAGGTCCCTCTGGTCCTGGGACAGGTGCTGCTGGACAGCGGCCCTTCCATTGCCGCGATCCTGGACGTGGAGGACCAGGAGAGCCTCGCTGCAGGGCAGAAGGTTTACGGAACGATCGTACCTGCTGGCCCTGAGGACTCCAAGGGAAGAACCACGGTGGACCTCCTCTTCTCCACGAAAGGGGGTGCCCGATGAGCATGCCCCTGAACAGGCTTCGCCCCGTTTACATCGTGGGCATCGGGATCCACCGCTACCAGAGACCGAGCGATCTCCCCTACGTGGACCTCGGGCTCGTTGCCGTGAGGGATGCCCTGGCAGACGCAGGGATTTCCTGGAAGGACGTGGAGAGTGCCCAGGTCGGCAAGGCCCTGCTGGGCATGGCCCCGGGCAGGCCCATGCTCCGGCACCTGGGCGCCACGGGCCTCTCCATCACACACGTGGAGAACGCCTCTGCATCCGGGTCCACAGCGGTCCGCCAGGCATGTATCGACGTGGCTTCCGGGATCCATGACGTGGCCATGGCACTGGGCGTGGACAAGGCAGAGGCAACCTCCTTTTCCATTTCACCGGACGGCACCGAACAGCTCTGGCCCTTTCTGCCCGTGGTCTATTTCGCACTCATGACGAACGAGTACATGAACCTCTACGGTGTAACGGCAGAGCAGGTGGCCGCCGTGGCCGTGAAGAACCACGGAAACGCGGCAAAGAACCCCCATGCCCAGTTTCAAAAGGAGAGAACCCTGGAGGAGGTCATGGCGAACCCCATCGCCGGGATCCTCTCGAGGCTCCAGTGCTGTCCCATTGGGGAGGGCGCGGCCTGTGTCATCGTGGCCTCGAAGGAAGGGGTCAGCCGACTCGGCATGGATCTCTCCCGGGCCATCAGGGTGACGGCCTCGGTTTCAAGGAGCGAGCAGGTCTGCCCGCCCGAACAGATCCCCATCGTGGAACTCACCCGGCAGACGGCCCGCCAGGCCCTGGAGGAGGCTTCCCTGGTTCCCGGCGATCTTGACGTGGTGGAGGTTCATGATGCCTTCAGCGTGGAGGAGCTTCTCTACACCGAGGCCATCGGCCTGTGCCCGGACGGAGAGGGTGCGGCATACCTTTCTTCCGGACAGTCAAGGATCGGCGGAGCGTGTGCTGTGAGCGCGTCCGGCGGACTCCTCGCCATGGGGCACCCCTTTGGACCTACGGGCGTTGGGCAGATCGTGGAGATCACACGTCAGCTCAGGGGTGAAGCAGGGCCCAGGCAACAACCTGAGGCAAGGATCGGGCTCGCCCACATGGTGGGCCTGGGACAGGTGTGCGTCATCCACACCCTGGAGCGGCCGAGAAATTCTTGAGTAAATGACGTTGTGCGGGTCGATCCTATCCTGAAAACGGAACTCTTCGACTAACAATTGGCCTGGAAAACCTGACGTTCAAGGTAAAGGTTCCAGGCTCCGGAGGATCAGGCTTTCTTATTGAAAATGAATTCGCAAGAAGGAGATCAAGCGTGCACAGATGTTCGTGGACCATCCCAATATGCATATTCGTTCTGCTCCTGCTCGGAACGGGCTGCAAGAGCAGTAGCTCCCCCGGCCCAGACAATGCGGAGTGCCTGGAGGGGGAAAAAGCGTGCAGTGAAGACGCCCTCACCCTCATGACGTGCACGACCGGCCAGTGGGTGGAGGAGCGTTCCTGCATCCAGGACCAGAGCCGCCTCTGTGAAAAGGGTGCCTGCATCGACCCGTGGCTTTACGGCCTTCCCGGGTTCGATTCGTGCAGCAACGACCCGCACGCCACCGCCATGTCCCTGGCGGAAAAGGCTGCCAGGTACGATGGCCTGGCAGAGGCCCTTCACATCCATCCCGAGCACAAGCGCGTGGCGCACGTGACCCTGGCCGAAGGGTACACCGAGGAGAATGCCACATACGAAAATGTCGTCCGATGGCACACGGGTGAGAACGACGGGCTCTGGACCGGGCTCTACATCACCTCCCAGGCCTTCCGGTATGCAGCCACCAGGGAAAAGGGCGCGCTGGACAACCTGCGGTTGATGATGGAGGGGATGGAACTCGGGATGCGGATAACGGGCGTGAGCGGGCTGTTCACCCGGGAATACATCACCCCGGGTATCGAGGGGATGGACTGCCCCGGCGATCCTGCCTCCTACATCCCGAGCGATGACAAGAAGGACAACCGCTGGGTGAAGGTGGATATTGATGGAACCGTGATCATCTATGACGGGGACCATTCGGAATGGGTCCGCACCAGCCACCAGGTGCCGGAACGGTTCGCAGGATACTGCTGGCTGGACAACATCTCACAGGACGAGTACTCGGGGCACATGCTTGCGCTGGCGGCGGTCCACCGCCTCGTGGACGACCCGGAGGTCAGAGGGACAGCGGCGCGGCTCCTGGAAGAGGTGTCCGACCATCTCATGCAGAACAGGATGAACTTCGTGGACTGGGACGAGCGGATCACCGAGCACGGGCACATCCGTTTCAACCCTGTCTTCTCACTGGCGTTCTTCAAGCCCGGGGTTGTTGCGTCCGGACGGGACGACCTCCGCGACTACTACGAGAACTGCCTGCTCAAGCGGGGCGAACCCGAATACCATTGCCGCAACAGGCCCCTCTTTCCTTTTTCTTCCCCTGCCGATCTACTGCGGCCCGCTGCCCACTGGATTCTGTACATGGGCCCCACCGGGTGCAAGGCAAACTGGAACAACCTTGCCATGACCTTCTGCTCCGTGTTCACGCTCCTCCTTGCCGAACACGACCCGGACCTGCGCCACCTGGCCGCAGATGTTCTGGAAACCGAGATCTTCTATCATGAGGATCACCCCCGGGAGATGAGCAAGCAGCACAACGCGGGGTGGGCCCTCATGAACGCGTC
>CAZSUQ010000242.1:0-7313 GCA_964609935.1 uncultured Thermodesulfobacteriota bacterium
GGCCTTTGTCTCTTATGCCACGGGCCGGTCCAAAATTGCTTCACGATTTCGTTTGAACCTAGCGAAGAAATCAGGCCCTCCAAATGTCAAGATCCCTGCCATACAGTCTCAGAAGATCCTCGCCCGAAAACCGCTGATCTCCAGATGACCTTCTGAAAAGAGGAGAAGAGTCAGGACCACCGCTCAATGGCCACCCGGCCCTTTTCCTCCTGTCATTCAGAGATATTCGGTGAGGAGAGAGGATCGTGGGGTGAGCCTGCTGGCAAGGCCCGGTGGCTAACCCGTACATTGCATGAAGCCTTCTACTGCAAGCGACGTAAGCACGGAATCTTCCATGCTTCCACCGCTCTAGCAACGATATTTCATGCAATATGCGGGTCACCGCCATGTGACCTTCGGTGGCTCGCGGCGAACCCCCTTTCGGTACTTGACCTTCTGGTACCCCAGCGTCATGGCCCCGTAACACTTGTGCCGCCAGGGGATCCCGAGCCATTCCTTGACCTTCCTGTCGTTGTTGGCCGAGAACTGAAGAAAGCCATTGAAGCAGCAACCCACGTTGAGCGTCTGGGCCATCAGGGAGGCCTGGTAGAGCACGAACGCACACCCCGCAGCAACGGTGTCGTCCCATCTCAAGCCGTGCACGATCATGATGGCCGGAGCCTTGAAGAATATCCGATCGTCATCGTGCCTTTCCCATCGCTCCCGGAACAGCTCCAGAACGGGTATGTATTCCTGTAGAGGTTCGCTGTGATGCCTTCCCATCACGGCGGTGAGGAAGGCTCCCATCCCCCTGCGCTTGAACACCCGGAACATCCTCTCCACCGAGGGGAACACCCGGTCTCTCAAGGCCACGATCTCCGAAGGGGTGTTGAGCACGATGAGATGAACGTCCTGACGATTCCCTGGTGTGGGTGCGTACCTGCCGGCTTCCAGGATCTTTTCGAGATCCCTGCGGGAAACCGGCTTGTCGCGATATTCCCGGACGGACCGCCTGTATCGAAACAGTTGCTGCAGAGATTTTGCCGAGGGCAATGCGGCAGGGTCGATCCGGGGTGTTTCGTTCCGCTTGGCGTACCGGTCCTTCACGGCATCGGCCGGACAGACAGCGACACAGTGGCCGCACTGCGAGCACCACTCGGGCCTCGTCACCACCACCCTGTCCCCCTGCGTCTCCAGCACAAAGGCCGGGCACGTTCTCACGCAGAGTCCGCAGCCCGTACACTTTTTCCCATCCCATTCAAAAAGACAGGGAGAATCGTCCTGGGATCCCTTGCCCTGGGGAAGAACCGACTCCACCAGCTCCATGACCGCATCCGACACCTCTCGAATCATCTCTTCCTCTCCCTGTTCTGCGTGTTGTTCCCGGACTTCATCCCATCAACCCCCGGTCTTTCAGGACCTCGGTCATGTCGGACAGACCGAGTTGCTCGAGGGTCTCGACCTTCTGAAGGCCTGTTTCCGGATTCCACCCCCGAAGCGCATAGAACTCCTTCCGCATCTCTTCGTACTTCTCCCTGTCCAGGACATTGCCCTTGACCGAAACAGGCTCTTCGGTGGGACCCGGCACCAGCAGCTTCGGGTTGAGCGGATCGGTCTCCACCGGTCGGGTAAAGTTGAATTCGGCGGGAACGTCCGATTCCCCGGGCTTCCACCCCTCACGCAGCAGGACGCCTCGCTGAAGATTGAATATTCTCTCCCCGTAACGGTTCAGCCCTGCCTCGTCGGTCTCCACGCCGGTGACGGCCGTAAACAGCCTGCTCTCCAGGGTGGGGTCCCCCACGTGATCCGGGGTGTGGAAGGAGTCCATGACGGGCCAGGCAAAATCACACAGCACCAGGCTGTCCTTCGCAAAGGTGCGGTCCTGGATCTTCCGGGCGGCAGTCGCCTTCCCTTCATAGGTGGTGAGATCCCATGCCTTGTCGCTCCCCCAGAACCGTGTGGCGGATGCACGGAACACCTCGGCGCTCGTGGGTGAGAGCTCCGGCCGGATCCTGTGCAGCAGCCAGCGTGCGATGTGAAAGCTCACCTCGTGGAGCATGGCCATGGGCTGTCTCGGTTCCAGTGCATACAGCAGGGCATTGGTCACGTACTCCCTTGGTGAATACGAAGCCCCGAACCCCACACCGGAAACACTCTCGGTGAAAAGGCCCTCGGCTTCCCTGCCGAGACGTTTCCCGGCCCGCAGGAGCCCCCCTGCCAGGATGTCCCCGAAACCATCCCTGTGGGCAATCTTGGAGGCGAGCTTCTCGATGAACGCAAGGCTGCCGATTTCGGACATGGGCAAACCCGTATCCGCCTCTGTGAGGCAGCCGGAACGATGACAGTCCGTGAGCCATGTGAGAACATTTTCCATTTCCATGGTGCACAGGGATAGATCGTTACAGATACCCGTGGCGTCCATGGCGGTTTCCATCACCTCTTCCGGTTTCCTCGCGACCCACGGCATGTAGAAGATCATGGATTGACACTTCAGGACCGCCTCCTTGCCGGAAGCGGTTCGGAAACGCCCGCGGAAACAGTCCATTCCGCACTGATGGCACGGGGCCTTTCCCACGCACTCCATCTGCTCCCGGGGGAGAGGAATCCTCAGGGTGCCCCGCCGGCTCATCCGCACGGACAGGCGGTTGAGCTCTTTTGTCTCCTCCGGTCGGGCAACGCCGGTTCGACCGCTCCCCCTCACGGCGATTGCTTTGAGATTCTTGGATCCCATGACCGCGCCGAAGCCGCCCGTGGCGCTCCCCTCGTGGTCGGTCATCACGGTTGCCGTCCTGCACCGGTTCTCAGCAGCCGCACCCGTGGTAACGAACCTCACATCCTTTCCGTGCCGTTTCCGCAGGAGTTCGCCCACCGCGTAGGTCCCCTTCCCCCAAAGCCCGGCGGCATCCTGGATCTCCGCTCTTCCGTCATGGATCCAGACGTAACACGGGTTCTCTGCCCTGCCCTTCACCACGATCCCGTCATACCCCGCGGCCTTCAGGACCGGCGCAAAGAAACCGCCCATGTTTCCGTAACAGAAGCCCTCGGGCACCAGCATGGGGGACTTCCCGGCCACCACGAAACGTGAAGCGCCCTGCACCCCGGTACCCGCCAGGGGTCCGCTCATGAAAACCAGGCAGTTTTCAGGATCCAGGGCTCCCACCTCCGGGCCCACCTCCTCCCAGTAGATCCGGGTCGCGATGCCGCGTCCTCCCAGGAATCGCCTCGCGTATTCCAGGGTGTCGAGTTCATCGATGGCATCCCTTCCCAGATCGATCCTGAGAATCCTTCCCTGCCACCCGAAGACCTCCATGGTCACGGACCCTCCGGTATGATTCTATGACGCCTTCAGGATCGCCTCAGAGGCCAGGCGTGCGCACTTGCCGACCCCCTGGGTGCTCACACCCCTGGCCTCCCGGACTGTATTGGACACGAGGTACAGGTTGCCCACGCCCGGGGGTCGCATGGAGGGACGCTTGCTTCCCACGAGCCCGGGGGACTGGGCGATCCCGTACACCCCTGCGTGCGCCACACGCCATTGCAAGGCATCTTTCAAGCGGGGGAAAAGCCGCACGGATTCCCTTTCGAGCATGGCGATCGTATCCCGGGCCTGCCGCCTCACCTTTGCCCGGTCTCGCCGAAGCAGGTCGGGCAGTTCGTCGTAGTGCCCCTGGTAGGAAACGTGGAACTGATGCTGATCCACACCATCCCCGTAAGAAGGCATGGGGAAAAAGATGCCTGAAAATCCGGACTCGGGAAGATCCGGTGCCCAACGGAACGTCCCGGTGTCGAACAGGGGCTCGTCCAGGGCGTAGATGATGCTCCAGGCATGGCTGACCTTTGTGCCGATCCAGCGCACCCAGTCCACCCACCATCTCGGGAACCGCTCCTCCTCCAGTAACGAGAAGAGTTCCCACAACGGGAGGGTGACAATGACGGAACCCGCCTTCAGGGTCTCCACGTCCAGGACCTGGCTGTGGAAGAGACGTTCACCGGTCTCAACGTTCACACCCACGGCTCGTCCGTTTGCGATCTCCACGCTTTCCACCGCCGTGTTCAAACGTACCTCCCCACCGTGGTCCTGGATGAGTTCCGCAAGAGGGGTCATGACGCTGTTCATGCCCCCTCCCCGCATGACGCCTCCCAGCTCACTCAACTTCCGGCCGCTTTCGATGATTTCCCGGAGGATGTAGATCATTTCCCCGGTGGAGTAAGTCTCAAAACGGTTGCCCACGCTGGTGGCGCAAGCCAGGTAAAAAAACAGCAGACGGATTCCAGGACTGTCGGACACGCTTTCCACCCACTGCGGGAGGGGCACGTCGTCCAGTTGCGCAATCTCCGAAGACGTCAGCCGCATGATCTCGGCAAAGACCTTTTTGTACATGTCCGCCGTAAACAGCTCCCTGGGATTCTTCCATCGGCCCTCGTGAAAGATTTCGCTGCTGGGCAGGGAGATCCATTCCGGGAACTCCAGTCCGAGATCCTCAAAGATGGACTCCAGGTGGCCCGCCCTGGAAGACATGTGAGCACCGTCGTCAAGCAGATGGCCTCCATGGAACACGCTCTTGGCCCGTCCGCCGAGGCTTCCGTCCTTCTCCAGGACCAGGACTTTCTTCCCTGCGTGGGCCAGAAGCGCTCCTGAGCACAGCCCGCCGTACCCGGCCCCTACGACGATCACATCCCAGTCTGCCATTCGCTGTTCCCTTTTGAGGCCATAGCGAGCCTTCAGATGACGATGAAGTAAAGAGTCCAGATCCTCGGAGGCCGCGCGCAGGCGGTTCAAGGCTCCTGAAGCCGAGCACGGCCGAAGCGGGGTCCACCCCGGCGATATGGAAAGCATCCTGGTCAAACCCAGGCAAAGCCACAGAAAGGAACAGGGCCCTCAGAACCCTGTTTCCTTTGCTGAATAACTAGGGCCGGGTCGCTTTGATCGCGGCGTCCATGGCCCCGGCCGCGCGGCGGCCGTCCGCCACGGCCTCCACCACGGTCCCTGCACCCCGAAGGATATCCCCCCCGGCAAACAGCCCGGGCCTTCCCTTGACCTGCAATGTTTCCGAATCGACATCCAGAAACCCGGTGGTCTGGAATTCCTCTTCCAAGTAGCGTCCCAGTCCGGGCTCCACGGTCTGGCCCACGGCCACGATGATCTGATCGAATGCCTTTTCCTGGGTATTGGTATCATCAAAGGAAGGATCAAAACGGCTCTGGTCATCGAAAACGTTTGTGCATTGGATCAGGATCATGCTTGATTCCGAGACGACCTCTCCGGGGCCCCAGCCGTTCAGGATCTCGATCCCCTGTTTCTTCATCTCCTCCGCTTCGCTCGGCAAGCATGGCATCTGTTCCGGTTTTTCCAGGCAGGCCACGGTGACCTTCCCTGCGCCATTGTTCAGGGCAGCGAGGGCAGCGTCCGATGCCACGCTGCCCCCTCCGATGACCAGGACCCTATCGTTGACAGACACACTCCCTTCCCTTCTGTACGTCAAGAGAAGCTCGAGCGCATCGATCACTTCGGCTTTTTCCATGCCCGGCACGTCCAGCCGACGACCGGCCCAGAGGCCCGGAGCCAGGAAAACGGCATCGTATTCGTTGGTCAGGTCCGTGGCAGTAAAGTCCTCGCCGAGCGCTTTACCGTACTCAATGGAAATCCCGGGAACCATGACCCCCCTCAGTTCCCTTTCCACCACGTCAACAGGAAGCCGGAAGGTGGGAATGGAATGGCTCAACATTCCCCCCGGGCTTTTCGCCTTGTCGAGAATCACAACCGGGTACCCAAGCCGTCGAAGGAAATACGCGCAGGAAAGCCCTGCCGGACCTGCACCCACCACCGCGGTCCGCTTGCCGTTCCTCAGGGGGGATGGTGAATGCCATCCGCCGTCTCCCGCCTCCCTGCAGGCCCAGGCGTGAAGCCGGGCGATGTCCACGGACCGATCGGAGAAATCCAGTCGGTTGCACTGCTTCTGGCAGAGCCTTTCTGCCGGGCAGACATGCCCGCAGATCTCCGTGAGCGGATTCATCACCCGCATGGAGATTGCGGAACCGCTGATATTTCCGGCTTCGATGCGGCGGACAAAATTCAGTACATCGATTCCCGCTGGACAGGAGGGGGTACATTCGGGCTTGTCACAGAGCTGGCACTCCCGGGCCGAACGTGCCGCCGTATCCCTGGTAATCGGAGCGTCCCGGTCCGGGGACGGCGTCCATGCCTTGCCCTCCACGAAACGGATGTATTGCCGGTCATGCGTGCGGGGCAGATACTCGGGGAGGCCCATATCGCGCAGAACCATGTTGGCCGCCCCCACCCCTGATATGGTGGTGGAGATCACCCCCTCGCCCATGGTCGTGGAGTCGCCGCACAGATACAGGTTTTTCCACTCGCTTCGAGCCTTGAGCCGATTGACCATCATCATCTGTTTCCGGCTCAGCTTGGGGCCGCCGATGTTCCCCCCGTTTTTCAGGGTATAGCGCTCGAGGGTTGCCGGTGTGGCGGCCTCCATGCAGATGATGTTGTCCTTCAGGCCCGTGTAATACATTCGATCCAGGTTCTCGATGACCTTTTCGGCCTCCTCCTGTTTTCTCCGGTAGTATTCCTCGGATTGATACTCCGAGCCGAAGCGATTCGGAATACGCTCCGTCTTGCTCGCGGCCATGACGGTCATGGAGTGCATGCCCGGCGGCGCCAGGGTGGGATCCTCCAGGGAGGGCACAAAGATCCCGTAGTTGTCACCGTGAAAGTCGAAGATGTCGTCGATGAGAAGCTCGATGGGCTGTGCATCTTCAGGGATGGCCTCTGCTTTCACTCCCAGGTAGAGAAGAAACAGGTCCGTGGTGGGCTCGAACTTCTGGGCCCATGCCATGCGCTTGGGCGAGATGTGCTGCGGTTTGACAAGCTTGCCGTACAGGTTCCACACGGTTGCGTTTGCGATCACGCGGTCTGCACGAATCTCCATGCCGTCCGACAGGCGCACGCCATAAGCCTCCCCGTTCTCAATGAGGATCTCGTCCACCATGTGCCGGTAAAGAAGCATCCCGCCGTTGTCCTCGATGGCCTTTTCCAGCTTGTTCGGAAGCATCTGCGGGGACCCCTCCGCATAGCAGGCGCCGCCCAGGTGGGAGTCCACGAACATGGAGGTGGCAATGATCGCCGGGACCTCGTCCACGTTGCAGCAGGTGAAAAAGGCCATCAGATAGTTGAAAAACGCGATTAGTTCCGGATCCTTCACATGTTTCTTCATGATCTTGGAGGCCGGGATGAACATCTGCTTCATAACTCTCGCAGAGCCCAGGGGATCCCTGAGAAGGGATTTCACCTGTTCCTTCCAGGGTATTTCCGTGGG
>CAZSUQ010000243.1:0-7307 GCA_964609935.1 uncultured Thermodesulfobacteriota bacterium
CAGATTCTTTTTTCTCTCCGTTTCGGGCAAAGCAGCTTTTGCCGTCATAGCAAAGACCCCCCCAGGTCGTTAGCAAGACCATCCGCCCGACGTTTCGTCCCTTGGACAAGAATGATGAATGCACCTGGGAGTGAATCTTTCGGTCGATCAGTGCATTTCCCATTCAATGAAGTCGGGCTTTGCATCCTCCATGCAGTTCACGATCAGTTCCACGAGACCGCCGTAGATAATACCACACTTCTCGAACATGTCGTAGTAACGGATCATGTCCCGTATCTGGCCTTTGCAGTTGGAGCATGGGGCGCACACGTACTTGTTGATCGAGGGATCCATCTCATCTTTGAAGGCGTTCAGGATCTGTTCCATTTTCTTTCGGCCTGAAACATGCGCGCGCCAGTCCTCAAAGTTGTGACCGGACATGATGGCAAACCCGGAACCGCCTCCGCAGCAGAAATTGTTCACTCCGTAGGGGGTCATCTCCCGGAACTGAGGGCAGATGTGCCGGAGAACACGCCTCTGGGGTTCCACAATACCCATGAGGCGAACCATGTTGCATGGATCGTGCAGGGTAACAGGAAAGTTGTTTCTCGACGGATCAAATTTGAGGCGGCCCGAAAACACGATGTCCTCGAGCGTGGTCATGGCGCTCTCGCGAGGGATGTTGAGATCGCCGGTGAGAACACGGTCGGCGATGACGGTGAGCGCCTTGTGGGCATGTCCACACTCGCCCAGGACGATCTTTTTCACCTTGAGTTTCTTCGCAGCCTCTGCATGTTTGACCGCAACCTTGGCAAGCATGAAGTCGTCGTACCAGAGACCGTAGTTGATACCATCGTAAGCCACGATATCCGAGGACATGGTCCAGCTCACGCCGGCTGCTTCAAAAATGACACCAAAGGCGCCGGGATTCTCGGGCCAGGCCATGATTTCCCCGGCATTGTGGATGAGCAGGATGTCCGCCCCTTCCTTGTCCCACGGTGTTTCAACCTGGATACCCGTCATATCGGTCATGTCTTCATCAATGAACTCGATGTTGTCCTTGACCACCTCGGGGTTCATGCCGGTGGAAGAGCCGACCTTGAGCTGCAGCACCGATCCACTCTCGTGCAGTTCTTTGGGTACGATTCCCATCTCCTGGCTGAAAAGCTTCCTCAACTCATGTGTGATCAGTCCGTTGTCAACCCCGATGGGACAGGTCTGCGCGCAGCGACGGCAGAGGTTGCAGCGATAAGAGAGCTCGATGAGGCGGCTGATGGTGTTCCAGTTGAGATCGATGTCGCCGTGCCTCCAGCGCCCGAAAAATTTGCCGCCCGGCTTGAAGTACTTGAAATAGGTGCGACGAAGCACCTCCGAGCGATACAGGGGCCTGTAGATTTCATGGTGACCGGTCATCTCGTACACGTGACATGCCTCCGAGCATGTCTGGCACTTGGCACAGTGTTCCATGGAGAGGACCAGGGGCTGCAGAAACGTCCAGTTGTTCTCCTCGCTGAACAGCTTCTCGAGGCCCGACAGGAACTTCCTGACCAGCTCCTGCTCTTCCTCTTTGCTTTTCGGCTTGGGGATGGAGACTGCAATGGTTTCATCCAGCGTGGCTTCATACTGCTCCTTGGCCGTGTCGGTAAGGGGCTTCCACTCCGGGATGTTTTCCGGATTGTCATAAGGAGGAGGCAGAGGAACCAGATCATCGGGCTCCAGGTAGGAAAGCTGACTCGCGACCTTGCTGATGTCTTCTACTTTTACATTTTTTTTCGTCTTCATTTCACTTCATCTCCTCCGTTGCGATGTCAACCCAATTCTTCTTGCCGTCCGCATTGATATGGGGGGCGGCCCAGGTTACCGGATACTGGACCTGGTCCATCACCTTCTTCTCGATGGGATTGCCGACCGTGTTGGGTTCGTCGTCCCAGCGAACCTTGTGCCATGTAAACCACTTGACGAAAAAATGGGACATGTGGGTCATAGGGATGTATGCGATCAAGAGCCCCACGAGCAAAACCTCCAACCCAAGGAGGCCGCTGCCAATGGGAGCGGAAATGTCAAAGGTGATCAAGCTTTGAACAAAAGACCGGGTCAGGGTGAAGTTCGTGTCCACGAAAGCAAAGGTGAGCCAGGCGACCGCGAGGACAACCAGGAAGAAGACCAGATTAAAAATATCACTCCTTGTTGTATAGTCCTTGAGTTCAGGGTCGAAAAGCCTTCGTTGCAAAAGACCCAGGGTCCCCACCGTGGCCAGCGTGAGCCCGATGACGGCAGCCAGCATGGTTGAATAGTAGATCAGGAGGCCAAAAACACTGCTGTCAGGGGCGACGGAAATCCCCACGAGCTCCGCCAACCCCCCGAACACGACAAGGCCCATGACGCCAATGAGGATGTAAAGGCCGAAATGGAAGGGAAAAGAGCGCCACCAGAGCTTGCGGTTGTGCTCAAAGAGGGCAACAAGAAACAGCATCTCCGGAATCATGGCTTTCAGCTCGTTTGCCCTGGATTTGGCGGGTGTTTTTGTCCACCAGTCCAGGTTCTCAAAATAGGAACCTCCGTATTTGGCCTTCTCTCCGCTCTCGTGCCCCACCGGGTAGAGTTCCCACCTCAGATGCAAAGGCATCGTGTTGATTTTTAGAAAGCGGATCGCTACAGCAACGATGAAGGTGATCAATGTAATGTAAATGATCAGATGAAGTAATGCCGCGCCAGTCATTTGAGCCCTCCCTACGTGATGACAGTGAAATCCTGCGTACCAACACAACACCCGTTACCACTCGCGAATGAAAATGAACACATCAACATGGTACGGATTCCTTCTCGCTTTTCTCCTGTTCGCCGTCAACGGCAGTCGCCCTTTTCTCTTCGGACAGATCCTCGAGCGAGTAATCGTGAAGCACATCGGTAATGCGAACGTTGATCAGGCCCCACATACGCCTTGCAGTACAATCTTCTAAAAAATCGCATGCGAATTTGGTGTCCAGGCAGTCCATGAGTCTGATCGGACCGATAACGACCTCGATAATCTCGCCAATCTTGATCTCTTTGGGATCCCTGGCCAGAAAATAACCACCGTACTTGCCTGCCGAACTCCTGACCAAAGAAGCGTTTTTGAGGGGGACCACGAGCTGTTCGAGGTAGCGTGCGGACAGGCCCCGGTTTTTTGCCACCTCTTTCAGGCTGACAGGTTTGTCCGGGGTGCCGTGGTCAGCCAGGTAGATCATAAGTCTGATGGAGTATCTGGCTCGCGTGGATAATTTCAAAACAGGCCTTTCCGACTGAATATAAAGGGGTTTTCTTAAGGCGAGACTTTTTCTCAGAATTTAATTCCGAACACTCCCATAGGAATATAGTATATTCTAGCGTTCTTCACAAAATCTGTCAACCTCCTCTCTAGAGAACGGATTAAATTAATGAATTCAGCTTCTTACACGAACAGGCGCCTCCTTTTGTTTTGTCTTGTCTCGAAACGCCCTTGTCGTTTAAGGCGCGCCTGTCACTGCCAGGTCGACCACTTGTTTGGCGGTTCATTATCATCCACCTCTGTGATGCCTTTGCAGACCCTGTCCTGCCACCTGTGATCCATAACCGGAGCTGGAGGACAATTTTCTCGGTGCTGGAATCAGAAATCGGTCGATGTGGCAATGAAGAGCCTCACGGCCCATAAGCTTCCACATCTCAAAATCCCCTTGTTCTTCCGTGGGTTTGGACAAAACTTGCAACATTTTGTAACAATCTGTACGATGTGCCATTCTGATAGCCGAAGATTTGGTATCGCCACGGTGCCAGACTTGTTTGCGACCAGAGGCTTGATCCAGGTTTTCTGGTCTCCTCAGGATGCGGATCCTGGAAAGGGCCTGATCCGGTTGCGAAGCGCAATAAGGCCGGAAAAGGAACGGGAATCAGGCATGAACAACCCATACTGTTTTGAGAACGCTTTGGCCTGTATGGAGAAGGATTGCCCGGCCCCGTGCAGAACCATTCTGGATAATGTTGCCGATGGGATCCTGACCGTGGATAAGCAGGGCATGATTGCCTGGTTCAACCGTGCTGCGGAGAAAATCACCGGCTACAAAAAGGAGGAGGTGCTTGGTAAGCCTTGCCGCTCTGTATTTCAAACCAACTTATGTGGAACGGATTCGTGTCCTCTTGAGCAGACACTGGCGCTTGAGAAGAAGGTCGAGAATCTCGAGGTCATCATCACGAACAAACAGGGCCGTCAAATCCCTGTCTCTGTAAGCGTTGCCCCTCTCAGGGACAAGGAAGGAAGAGTTCTTGGCGCCGTTGAAACCTTTCGCGACCTTTCGGTCATCAAGGCCTATAAAATTGAGACAGAAGAAAGGTACCCATTCAAGAACATTGTGACAGACAGCTCCCGAATGCTGGCCATCCTGAAGCATTTGAAAGAGCTTGCTTCAAGCGACCTGCCCATCCTGCTGACCGGAGAAAGCGGCACCGGCAAAGAGCTGCTCGCCCGAGCCATCCATGATCTGAGCCGCAGAAGGGAAGGCCCTTATCTTGCGGTCAACTGCTGTGCCCTTCCGGACACACTGATCGAATCCGAGCTTTTCGGTTACCGGAAAGGAGCCTTCACGGATGCAAGAGAGCACAAGCCCGGCAGGTTCTCCCTTGCAGAAAAGGGGACGCTCTTCCTCGATGAAATCGGAGACCTTCCCATTGAAACACAGGTGAAGCTCCTGCGTGTCCTGGAAGGGGGCGAATATCAACCCCTCGGCAGCACGGAACCCCTGAAGGCGGATGTTCGGATCGTTACGGCAACAAACAAGGTGCTCCTTGACGAGGTAAAAAAGGGCCGTTTTCGCGAGGATCTGTTTTTCCGAATCAATGCGGTGCTCATCGACCTGCCCCCTTTGAGGCAGAGAAGAGAGGATATCCCGCTTCTCATCAAGCACTTTCTGGCAAAATGGAACGAAAAACGACACAAAAGGATCGATGGATTGTCTCCATCTGCAGAAGAAATCCTCCTTCATTATGATTACCCAGGAAACATTCGGGAACTGGAGAACATCCTCAGCTATGCAACCATCGTCTGCAAGCAACAGAAGATTGAAACTCGTCATCTGCCGGTCTATCTTCTCATGAAGAAACAAGCGACTCCTGCCTTAGAAGAAAGGAACCCCGCCCCGAAAGACCTCCAACAGCTTGAGAGGGAAGAAATTCTCAGGGTCCTGAAAGACCACCGCTGGAATCGACAGGCTGCCGCAGCCTCCATTGGAATCAGCCGTACCACCCTCTGGAGAAAACTCAAGAAATACCAGCTCACCCCCTGAATGCCATAAGCCATGAAACAGTACGTTTCTTCGCGTTTCACAACGTTACAACAATAGCAATTGTTCGAAACATAAAACAAATCTTGTTTTGATGTTTCGTTTTGTTTCGTCTCGCCTTTTGTCCTCCGCATTAGCGCAAAGAACGCAAGTTTTTCTAACTTTCCGTTTCGCAAAGAGAAATCAAGGAAAGAAGCCGTTCCTTGGGTGCTGGCACATAGTTTGCTCGTGAACTATTCCTTTCATGCCAACTCTCCGTGCGTTTCGAGTGATATGGGAAAATCAGTACAACCGCTTCAGATCCTTGAAAATATGCCCGAAGGGGTCTTTGCGATCAATCGGGAATGCCGGATCACCTATTTCAGCAAGCGGGCCACAGAGATTACCGGGTACACACGAAAACAGGTGCTCGGGAAGCCGTGCTACGAGATCTTTCGTCCGGAGATCTGCCAAGTGGACTGCTCGATCAAACAGTCCATGGCCACCGGAAAGGAGACCTTTGATCATCAGGTCATTATCCTTGATCGATTCAACAAGGCCCTTTCCGTCCGGATCCAGACTTCTCCTTTGCGAGATGAAGCAGGATCCATTGTGGGAGGACTTCAAACCTTTCATGTAGCGGACAGGCCGGATGCAGAGGTCCGTAAGGACCTGATCCTGTTTGAACTCAGAAAGAAGATCGGCAGGCACCGGACACTGGAACAGACATACGAGATCCTGCCCGACCTGGCAAAGAACGACGCACCTGTTCTCTTACAGGGAGAGCCGGGCACGGGGAAACGCCTGCTGGCCACCTCCATTCATGATCTCAGCGACAGAAGGGAAACAGGTCTTTTCTTTCATGTTCTGTGCAAGAAAAAAAGCAGGGAAACCCTTACCCAGGAACTGATGGGCACACCGATGGATACCGGTAAGGAGGGAACTTCCAGGAAGGCGGGAATCCTGGAAAAGGCACATCGTAGCACCATTTTCATGGAAGGTATCGGAGCCTTGCCTTACTCCCTGCAAGTGAGCCTCTTCAAAGCGATGGAGGACGGCGTGTACATGCCTATCGGTGCCGAATCGCTGTTGGATTCGGACTTTCGCCTTATCGCTTCCACAGAGACCGACCTCGAGAACAAGGTCAAGGACGGAACGTTCCGGGAGAACCTTTTTTACTGCCTGAATGTATTCAAGATCTACATTCCTCCTCTCAGGGAACGAAAAGAGGATATACCCTTGCTGGCAAGGAATATTCTCTGGCACCTGAGCCTGGAAGGGGGTAAGGATGTCCACGAGATGGTTGATGACACCGCCCGGCTCCTCCAGGCTTATTCTTATCCGGGCAATGTCACGGAGTTGCGGATGATCCTGGAGCAGGCTCATAAATCTGCCCGTGGGAAGTTTTTGCAACCGGAGGATCTGCCGTCGCTGTTGCGCGATCCTGAGGCCGCGGAAAAAGCATCACGGGGTGATCGACGCGCAGATGAGGCCCGATCCTCAGGTCAGGAAAAAGAAATGATTCTTGCGGCGCTCATCCGTAACCGCTGGAGCCGGAAACGAGCGGCTGAGGAACTGGGCATGGACCGCACGACGTTGTGGCGAAAGATGAAACGGATGGGGTTGCACAACAAAGCGATGTTTTCAGAGGGTGAAAAAGAACCAAAGAGATAAGTTCCAGAACGTGAGGGCACACAAAGAGCCGCATCCTGTTTGTGTCAAAGATACCTACAGTAAAAGGAAGTGAACATGCAGACGCAAGAAAAGAGGGACTGGGAAACCAAGGAAAAGGTGCTTGCAGATCTCAAGGAGATTTCGGGGAAATACGCTGCATACACCGAACCTGCAATGAGCGCAGACGGTGAACGCGTAGCGATTCCCGTCAAGAACGAGGAGGATGAATGGACGCTCTGTATTAACGGAGAGCCCTGGCCGGAGACCTTTACGAAACTGTGGTATCCCAGGTTCAGCCCGGATGAAAGGCTTACAGCCCTTGTCGAGACGAGCGATGGATGGACGGTCGCTGTCGATGGGAAGGCGTGGGAAGAGACCTTTGAG
>CAZSUQ010000244.1:0-7287 GCA_964609935.1 uncultured Thermodesulfobacteriota bacterium
TCGTCAGCAGGTACCCACGGGGGATATTTTACCCACACGATATCCTGAAGACCCTGTTTCATGGGAGTCCCGCCGGTCGATTCTGTCCTGGCTTCCCTCTCCGATTTTATGTAATGTAGGGCGGGGTTTATCCCCGCCCGCAAGGGAACATCTCGCGCAATACAGTGGCAGACGGTTTTCCCACGCCAGAAAAAATGTCGGATAGATAATCAAGGGAGAAATACTGTGGAACAAGACATCTATCGCCAACTGCAAAAGAAACTTGATCATTTCTCAATCGGCTTTCCCGAAACCGAGTCTGGTGTTGAGATTAAGATCCTTGAGAAGCTCTTTACCGAAGACGACGTCAAGGTTTTTATGAAACTCTCTTTCATGCTTGAATCCTCAAAAGATATCTCCTCCAAGATTGGCATGTCCGAGGAAGCCGCCGCCGAGAAATTGGAGGAAATGGCCAGGCGGGGATTGCTGTTCAGCATGCGAAAGGCGGGCGTTAGCTATTACAGTGCGATCCCTTTTGTCCATGGCCTGTTCGAATTTCAGGTCCAACGTCTGGACAAGGAGATGGCGGAATTGACCAAGCAACTAATACAGGAAAAGATGAGCATCAACCTTAGGGAAAACGCGAGCGAGTTCCTCAGAGTTATCCCGGTAAACCAGGCGGTTGATGCGACCCTGAATATAGCCTCCTATGAAGATGCGGCCCAGATACTCAAATCAAGAGAGTACATTGTCGTTACGGATTGCGTCTGCCGCAAGGCGCAAGACCTGATAGATGAAGATTGTGGTAAGCCGCTCGAAGCCTGTTTTATGTTCGGGACGATGGCCAAATACTATAGTGACCATGGCCTTGGCCGAAAAATCGATGTGGAAGAGGCCTTGAAGATAGTCAAAGAATGCCAGGACGCCGGACTCGTGACCCAGCCCGCTTCTTCGGTAAACCCTGGGGGCATGTGCAACTGCTGCGGAGATTGCTGCGGCGTACTGGCTTCTCTCAACGAACACCCCCGGCCGGCAGATGCGGTTTTTTCAAATTACTTTGCCCATATCGATCAGGACGAGTGTATTGGCTGCGAAGAATGTATCGACCGCTGCCAGATGAAGGCAATTACGATGAATGATGACAGCCAGGCCGAGATCAATCTTGGTCGTTGCATTGGCTGCGGCATCTGTGTGACGGTCTGCTCAACCGAGTCGATCAGCTTGAAGGCCAAAGACGAAAAAAACCGCAGAGTCCCCGTCAAAAGCGGCGAGGCACAGATGACGAATATGGCTAAGAACAGGGGCACACTTAACGAGCTCGTTCGGAATGAAATACGAGCTGGTTATGAGCATAACAATATTGTCGGCGTCTTTCGTGTCGTCGCTCGTCTCCTCTTTAGAACCGGCCGGCAGTTATTCAGAGGCTAAGGCTCACAACCTTCTGGAGTGGTCGAGCATAAGCATTTACCGCTCTTTCCCAACGAAGCAGGAATCAATACCAATATTTCAGGTGACGACAGCCTGGAATATCGATACCCGGCGATCAAAGGAGTTGTTACGTAAATCCTGAACCACTCCGGAAAACCCGGGGAGGTTCAGTCTACTCTGCGTAGGCACTATTCGAAAATGCTTCGAGAGCAAGCCGGGTGGCGGTATCCGTGCTGACAAGACGAACGTGCGCCGGCAACTTCTTGACCATCGCCATGAAAGAGTTCTCGAGGTTGAGTCCCCCATCACTGGTCATGTATACGTAGGAGACGGTGCCTCGAGGGTAATCACCCAGCTCCCTGGCCATATTCTCGGGGCTCAAGTAAAACTTCCTGGTAAGAATGTCCCCGCTATCATCGATCCCTCTCCACTCTCGAGGACGGAACAACACCGTCTCTCCGCCATCCCGACCGACGAGCACCTTGAAGAACTGGTCGGGATCCCCCCATGTGAAGGTGGGGATCATGTATGGAACGTTGACGGGAAACACGCCTCCGATGACGCCTCCTTCTCTGGCGTACTTCGGCAAGAACTCTGTTTCTGCGCGTTGCCATGTGTCCCACCACTCCCAGTGAACGGTACTGCGGGTACCAAGAAGACGGGCATCCTGCTCCGTGGCTGCGGCGAATCTGTCTTGCATCTCCTCACCCATGGATGCGGGGTACGCGTACAGGTGGCCACTGGGTGGGAGCATGAAGTAGTCCTTCCCGGTTCTATGGCTCATGTCGTAGTACCATTCAAGCACGTCGGGGGCCATGCGAGGAAGGTGCGGGGAGATAGACCATGTAATCGGCTCACATGAATTCTCGGTTTGCTCACAATCCAGAAGGCGTTGGCGAAGCCACTCGCTGCGCTTATCCATGATATACGCGACATTGTCCCCGTCGCCCACAACAAATGCCACATAGGTCTTGCTGGGGTCGTAATCAACATCCTCCAACGCATTCTGCTCGATCTCGTTTGCATCACGAATCGGCCTTCGCCGTGTTGAGAAGAACGACAAATTATTGGTTTTGGTGGGAATCGCACCCATGTTGCGCGATTTCAGACACCGGGTCTGTGCCTCGAAAACGTATCCACCGAACACCATCCATGAATCTGCATACCCGTAGACGCCGATGGGGTTCGGCCAGGGGTTTGAATTGGCAATATCGCTGAGGAGTGCATTTTCCGGTGTCGGATCAATGCAGCCGTTAATCAGGAAGAGAACGAACAGCTTCTCGGAAAATACGAAATCAACCAGGGAAGGCTTCATGTCTCCCGTCATCTCAGGATCCCAGACTCTGCTGTCATGCGGATCATATCCGGGGTTAAGCATGGCCAATCCGGTCGTATCATCGACATAGGCATCGTAGACATATTTCGTGGCGAGATAAGGTGTGTCCCGTTCAGCGAACTCAACGATGGCATCAAACACCACGTTGTCACACGCAACTGCCGTTCCCTCGTCCAACGGGACAGCCCCGAGAACGCCACCAACGGTGAGGATATTGGGAAGCAGTTCCTGCTGAGCAGAATAGGAGTACCTCACACATTTGGAGAACTCCGTCACACATGCCTCCAGGAAACGAGTGGCGTTGGTGACCTCACCTGGTTCCAGATCGAGTTCTTCCAGCCATCGATAATCCTTCTCCTTCATGCGGGTGTAGACGGAACCACCCTGTTTACGATTGTACAATCCAGCACATGCTTGTACCGCCAGCTGCATGGCTGGCGGTGTCTCCGGGTCAATATCCACCACTTTGAATGCATGCACCTCGTCGGATACCTCGTCGGACACCTCGTTGGACCCGCTGCATGCAAACATCACAATGAATACCAGTATGAAAATCCCTGCAAGGGAGACAGGGTTCCCGGCTTTTCGTCGACCCGGTACTCTTTGATTTGAATGAATCTCCGTCGCTGGTTCAATCATGTTATCCGCCTTTTCTTGAATCGTTGATAGGCCGTGGGCCGCGAAAGTGGCCTGGAACCGGGTGTCACTCAAGGACGGAAGATACCAAAGGAGGAGACCTTGGGCAAGGGAGGTCAAATAACCTTTGATGACACATCTGTCCAAAACAGGATCGGCCTTGTGAACGGGTTGATGTTCATTCCATACCCCAAAGAAAAGAAACCGAGGACCGTTCCTCTACGACAAGAAGACGTGGACCTGTATGGCGGTACAAGGCAAGGTTTGGCAGGGGCTTTACGGCAGTACAGAACGTCGGAGGAAATCAAACGGGCCACCGGGCATTCGACCAACAGATAGAGGACCTTTTTCCTTTTGACATGCAATCACGTTCTGCTGCATTCTGTTCCTGCCCGAAACAAACTGTCTGTGGATTTTGTGGGTGTCTCCTTGACTGAACGAACACCAATATACAGAAGTATCAAGGATTCATTTGTGGCTTTCAGGACATACCTCCAGATCGCTTTGCTGCTGGTCGCCTCCGCAGCGGCGTCATGCAGCAGCGACTCATCGAGCCTGACCCTCGGTGGATCCGGCATGACGGTCACGACCCGCCTGGGCCGCGCGGAGGGCTTCATGACAGAGGACGGTGTGGTTGCGTTCCTCGGCCTGCCCTATGCTGAGCCACCCGTCGGCGAGCTGCGGTTCCGTCCGCCCGTCCCGATCCACTCCTGGGGTGGTTCCCTCGATGCTACGGCCTTCGGGCCCGCTTGCCCACAACCCATAGAAGTGGGTCAGTCCCTCTACCTGGAGCAGAGCGAAGACTGCCTGACCCTGAACGTGTGGACGCCGGCCGTCGATCACGGTGCGCGCCCCGTCATGGTCTGGATCCACGGCGGCGGCTGGATCTACGAGGGCACCGAGGATCGGCTCTACGACGGCGGACGTCTCTCCGCGCGTGGAGACATCGTCGTGGTGAGCATGGAGTACCGGCTCGGCGCATTCGGTTTCACGTACATCGAGGGCGTCGAGGGCAGCGGCAGCGCCGGCATCCTCGACCAGAAGCTTGCGCTCGAATGGGTGCGTGACCACATCCCGCTCTTCGGGGGAGACCCCCACAACGTCACGATCTTCGGTGAATCCGCTGGCGGCATGAGCGTAAGCGCGCTCATGGGCATGCCGTCCGCACAAGGCCTTTTCGTCAAAGCCATTGCCCAAAGCAACGTGGCCTCGTTTGTCCGTCGCGCCGACTATGCGTCGCGCGTCACCGAGGTGCTCGTCGAAAAGGCCGGCGTCGCGAGCAGCGAGGAACTGAGGTCGCGTCCCTGGCCGGAACTGCTCCAGGCCCAGGTCGGCGTCTCCGGCGAGACCTTCCTCGAGGACTTGCTCTACGGGCCCGTCGTGGGCGACACGGTCTTCCCGAGCCCGCCCATGCGCGCTGTCCGAGAGGGCCTTTCCGCTGACGTGCCCCTCCTGCTCGGGACGACGCGTGATGAGGCTCGCTATTGGATCCTATACAACCCGCTCCTCTTCTTCCCTTTTCCGCCCCAGGTCTTCGTCGCCTTTGTGCCCGTGGCAGGTCGTGCCATCCCGGACGACCGCAGCCTGGAGGAAGCCATCTCGCTCTACGAGCGTGCCTACCCCGACCTTCCGCAGAACCTCGTCGCGCTCGCTGCCGCGACGGACATCTTCTTCCGCATGCCCGTTCTACGCTTCGCCGAGGCACAGCTCGACTACCAATCCGACAACGTCTTCGTCTACCGTTTCGACTGGCCTCCCCCAAACCCTGCGACGCCCTTCCTGAACCTGGGCGCGATGCATGGCGCCGAGCTCGCGTTTGTCTTCGATAGCGCTGACGGATGGCCTGAGGTTTATGGCAACGGTGTTCCCAACGGCCTGGTCGAGCAGATCATGGACGCCTGGATCGCCTTTGCCAGGACCGGCGACCCCAATCACCCGGGTATGCCCGTCTGGCCTGCTTACGACATAAGCCGCCGCCCGACAATGATCTTCGACACGACCAGCACAGCATCAACGAGTACGGTCGCGGACGATCCCGATGCAGCGACCCGTTCTTTCTGGGACGGCATCCCTTTCGATGGCGTTCGTCCGGCATTGCTTCCGGGGGACCTCTGATTGAGGATTCGGACGTCAGGTAGCCTGACGGCAACAAAGAGTAGACAGAACGGCCTCGATGAACTCAATCCGCCTCGTGATAGATAGTAAGATATATCTCAAGAAATAGATCGTGGATTGTCGTCGAACGGGGGGATCTTATCCTGACGTGCATGCTTCGGCCCCGATAAACGCTTCTGGAACGGTAAATCGGGGATTTTTATAAACGGAGCTCATGAAATACAAGAAAAAAATGGCGGAGGGAGTAGGATTCGAACCGGCGTCCGAGCATATAATTCTTAATAAATTCAATAGGTTAATTTTCTACTGACACTCCTCTGACACCCGAGAAGCAATCCGACTCCAAGAAAAAAGCCCCCAATGGATTTGTCCAAATTTAAACTTGAAATTTAAATATGGCAATGATATGTTTTTATCATGATGTACTCACGTGTCCTGGAAACAACGATCAAGAGAGCGATGAAGACCTTTCCTGCTGTCTTGGTCACCGGGCCGAGGCAGTCCGGGAAAACCACGTTGTTGAGTGAGCGGTTTTCTAGCACCCATCGATTTGTGTCTCTCGAGAACCCTGATGTGCGAGCGAGGGTCCTGGAAGACCCTGTGGGATTTCTCCGGGATAACCCGCCACCTGTCATATTTGACGAGATCCAGTACGTTCCTGAACTGCTGCATTATATCAAGTCCAGCATTGATGAGAACCGGGAACCCGGGCAATGGCTGCTATCGGGCTCCCAGAGTTTTCAACTCATGCAGGGTGTCAGCCAATCTCTTTCCGGCAGGGTGGCTGTTCTCACCTTGCTTCCTTTCTCTCTGGGAGAGAGCCAGCGGAAGACTGGCAGCCCTGAAGGGATTGATGAAACATTGGAAAGGATCCTGGCGACAGGTAAAAAAGAAGGAGAACGGAAGGGGGGAAAGCGAACAATCAAACTGTATGACTGGTTGCTTCGAGGGGCCTATCCGGAAATCAGGGCAAATGCAGACGTGGACAGGCAGTTGTGGTGTGCCAGCTATGTACAGACCTATCTGGAGAGAGACGTACGGCAGTTGGTAAACGTCGGCGACCTGAATGCCTTCAACCGGTTTTTGAGGTTGTGTGCCGCCAGGGTCGGTCAAACCTTGAACATGTCCGATCTTTCCAGAGACCTGGGACTCAGTGTGCCGACGGTTAAAAAATGGCTCAGTGTGCTAGAGTCCAGCTACCAGATTTATCTGTTGCCTCCCCATTTCAACAATTTTGGAAAGCGCATCGTCAAGAGTCCTAAACTTTACTTCATGGACACAGGTGTCGCGACATACCTGCTCGGCCTGCATGCTAAAGATCCGCTCCTGGAAGGACCCTTGATCGGCCCGCTGTTCGAAAATGCGGTCGTTTCGGAGTGGGTCAAGCTATTTTACCACAGGGGCGAAAGACCGGAGTTGTATTACTGGAGATCCAAGGCCGGGTTGGAGGTAGATTTGATCGTGGATCGGAACAGAAAGCTTGTTCCCATTGAGAGCAAGGCAACGGCAACGTTGCTCCCGGCCCATGTACGGTCCCTCAAGACATGGCGCGAGTTGGCGGGAAGCGTGGCGCAAAGAGGAATCATTGTGTCAAACGTGGAGAAGCGAATGATGTTCGGAGATTGTATTTGCCTGCCTTGGTCCGAGGGCCTGGACTAGGGACCTGCCATCGAGGACGGACCATTTCTGTCGAATGATGGGAAACAATCAGATGAATTAAATCTCTAACCAGAGTTGTAGAAAAAAATGGCGGAGGGAGTAGGATTCGAACCCACGGTCCTTTCGGACTCTGG